>NZ_JBHYUG010000032.1:6690-28785 GCF_042749375.1 Streptomyces sp. NPDC059477
CGCCGACGCCCCGGCCTCGGCCCACCCCACCGCCGACCGCCACCGGACCCCCGCCCCGCCGCGCGGGCTCGCCGGCGAGCACGACACCGTCACGGGACCGGACCGCGCCCGGGAGATCGCCGCCGGCATCAGCGGCGCCGTCCTGGCAACCGTCCCCGGCGCCGGCCACCTCGCCAACCAGGAGCAGCCCGCGCTGGTCAACGACTGGCTGCGCCGGACCGCCCTGGCAGCGGGCGCGAATCCGCCCCGGACCCCCACGAGCCCGTCACACCCGTGAAAGGAAACGACATGACCCTCCGATACGAGGACGCCGACCTGGCGGCCTTCACCGACGCCATCATCCTCACCCGGGCCACCCGCCACGAGGACTGGGACACCCTCGGCTTCCAGGCCAGGGCCGGCGCACAGTTCGCCCGAGCCCAGATCCGGTACGTCGGCTCCGGCGCAACCGGCAACCACGAGAACGACCACCGCACCATCGCCTCGGGCGGCTTCACCTTCTCCAACATGCTGCTGCCCCCCGGGGCCGAAGGCCCCGAGCACACACACCACGACGCCGAAGAGGCGTTCTTCGTCCTCGAAGGCGAGGTCGAGGTCGGCATCCACCGCGACGGCCGCGTCGAGAAGCGCACCCTTGGCTACCGCGACATGATCGTCGTGCCCGCCGGGGTCCCGCGCAGCCTCAAGAACAACGGCGACACCGACGCACTCTTCTGCGTAATCATCGGAGCGCAGAAGCCGCAGGTCCCCACCTACCCCGAGACCTCCGCCATGCATGGCGTCTCCCGGGACTGACCCGCGATGGACCTGCTCCTGAAGGACCGCATCTATCTCGTCACCGGTGGCAGTTCCGGCGTCGGCGCCGCCACCACGGCGCTGCTGCTCGCCGAGGGCGCCCGGGTCGTCACCTGCGGACGCCGCGCCGACGTCCTCGCCCAGGCCGCGGACCGGCTCGCCGCCCTGACCGGAGCACCCCGGGACAACCTCCTCGCCCTGCCCTGCGACGTACGCGACGCCGACGCCGTGGCGGGGCTCGTCCAGGCCGCTGCCGAACGCTTCGGCGGTCTGGACGGTGTGGTCAACAACGCCGGCCAGTCCCGTATGGCCGGCCTCGACACCGCCGGCCCGGCCGAGTTCCGCGACGAGCTGGACCTGAAGTTCAGCGGCGTGCTGCATGTCCTCATGGCCGCACGGCCCTGGCTGGAGAGGTCGCCCGCGGCCTCGGTGGTCAATGTGAACGCGGTGCTCGCCAAACAGCCCGAACCCCGGCTGGTGACCACTTCGGCGGCCCGCGCCGGACTGCTCAACCTGTCCAAGTCGATGGCGATCGAGTACGCCCCCCAGGGCATCCGCGTCAACTCGGTCTGCCTCGGGCTCATCGACACCGGGCAGTGGCGCCGCCGCCACAACGAGAGCGGGAACGGCACCCCGTTCGCCGAGTGGGAGCGCGAACTCGCCGACGACCGGGGCATCGCCCTCGGCCGGTTCGGCACCGCCGACGAGGTCGCCGCGGCGATCGGCTTCCTTCTTTCGCCCCGGTCCTCGTACGTGACCGGAGCCGCCCTCGACGTGTGCGGCGGCGTGTCGCGCGGACTCTTCTGACCCATGCCGGACACCCAGCGAGCGAGTAGGAAATCATGACAGGCCAAACCGGGCGCAACGGCGGTGACCTCCTCGTCGACGTGCTCCGACGCCACGGCGTGGACACCGTCTTCGGAATCGTCAGTGTGCACAACCTGCCCCTGGTCGAGGCCGTCGACCGCGAGCTGCGCTTCGTACCCGTCCGCCATGAGGCGACTGCGGTCAACGCCGCCGACGGCTACGCACGGGCCCGGCGCGGCCTCGGCTGCGCCCTCACCAGCACCGGCACCGGCGCCGGCAACGCCGCAGGCTCCCTCGTGGAGGCGCTCAGCGCGGGCAGCTCCGTACTGCACGTCACCGGCCAGGTGGACACGCCGTACCTCGGCTCCGGGCGCGGCTTCATCCACGAGACCAAGGACCAGCTCGGGATGCTGACAGCGGTCTCCCGGCACGCCGTCACCATCACGGACACCGACAGCGCCCCAGCCGTCCTGGAGGAGGCCGCCGCACGGTCCCTCGCTCCGCCCGGCGGGCCCTCCTCGGTCGAGTGGCCCATCGATCTCCAGTACGCCGCCCACCCGGGCCTCGGTCCGGCCGCTGGCGCACCCGGTCCTGGCGACCCGCCCGACGAGGATGCCCTCGCCGACGCCGCACGCCTCCTCGCTGCCGCCGCACGGCCGGTGATCTGGGCCGGCGGAGGCGTCGCGGACGCGGGTCCGGCACTGCGGATCGTTGTCGAACTGCTCGGCGCCGGGCTGCTCACCAGCAACTCGGGCCGTGGCGCGGTCCCCGAGGACCATCCCCTGTGCGTCGGCAACTACGCGACCTCCCCCGGCGGCCGGGCAATGCTCGCCGAGGCGGACGCACTGCTCAGCATCGGCACCCACTTCCGCTCCAACGAGACAGCCGACTACACCCTCACCGTGCCCGCCGCGCACATCCAGGTCGACCTCGACCCGGCCGCGATCGGCCGCGTCTACCCGGCCACCCACGGAATCGCCGCCGACGCGGACGCGTTCCTCACCGCGCTCGCCGCCGAACTCGCGGCGCTCGGCGCGGCACCGCGCGACCCCTGGACCACACGGGTCCGTAGAACCCGGAAGGCGGTCCGGGAGAAGCAGCACGCCGGGCTCGGCGACCACACCGCCTTCCCCGACGCCCTCCGCAAGGTCCTCCCGCGCCGGGCCGTGATCGCCCGTGACGTCACCATCGCCTCCAGTTCCTGGGGCAATCGGCTGCTGGAGATCCACGACCCTCGGGACAACCTCTTCCCACGAGGCGGCGGCATCGGCCAGGGACTCGGCATGGCCATAGGAGCCGCCGCCGCACGGCCCGGCGAACCCACCGTGTGCATAGCCGGGGACGGTGGCCTCGCCGTGCACTTCGGCGAACTGATGACACTGGCCCAGGAGGCCCCCTGGCTGGTGCTGCTCGTCTTCAACGACGGCGGCTACGGAGTGCTCCGCAACATGCAGGAAGGACTCGGCCGGGCCCGGTCCGGAGTCGACCTGGTCACCCCCGACTACGCAACGGTGTGCCGGGCCCTCGACCTGCACCACAGCCGTATCGCCGACCCGGCCTCCGTCGCGGTCGTCCTGAACGACGCCGTCGCGCTCCGCCGCCCCGCCGTCGTCGAGGTCGACCTAGCGGCCTACCCGCCCATGCCTGCCCCGTTCACCCCGCCCGTCCACGTACCGGGAGCCACAACATGACCGCCACCACTCCGGAACGCCTGGCCCCGCCCGGCCGCATCCTCGTCGGCGGCAACTGGACCGAGGGCCACGGCACCGAGGTGACCACGGCCGATCCGGCCGACGGCAGTGTCCTCGCCACCTTCCCGGGCGCTGCACCCGAGGACGTCGACGAAGCCGTCCGGCTCGGCGACGCCGCCCGCGCCGAACGGTCCTGGCGCGACCTGCTCCCACACCAGCGGGCCCGCCACCTCACCCGCACCGCCGACCTCATAGAGGCCCGCGCCGAACAGCTCGCGCTCCTGCAGAGCCATGACAACGGCAAACCGATCACAGAGACCCGCGCCCTGGTCGCCAGCGCAGCCGGCACCTTCCGGTACACGGCCGCCGTGCTGGAGACCCAGGAAGGCGCGATCCCCCCGTCCCGCGGCGACCACCTCGCGTTCTCCGTCCACGAACCCATCGGTGTCGTCGGCGCGATCACCCCTTGGAACAGCCCAGTCGCCTCGGACGCTCAGAAGGTGGCCCCGGCGCTCGCGGCCGGCAACGCGGTGGTGATCAAACCAGCCGCCTGGACCCCGCTGCTCTCGCTGGAACTCGGCGCGCTGCTCCTGGAGGCGGGCTTCCCCTCGGGACTGATCAGCGTCCTCCCCGGCCCCGGGGCCACAGTCGGACAGCGCCTGGTCGAGCACCCCGGTGTCGGACACATCTCCTTCACCGGTGGCACCGGCACCGGACGACGGCTCGCCACGACCGCCGCGGGGCTGCTCAAGACCACCTCCCTCGAACTCGGCGGCAAGTCCCCGACGATCGTGCTCCCCGACGCCGACCTCGACCTCGCCGTCAGCGGCATCCTCTACGGGATCTTCAGCTCCCAGGGCCAGTCCTGCGTCGCGGGCTCCCGCCTCTACGTGCACGACGACGTGTACGACGAGGTCGTCGGCCGCGTGGCCGAGCGCGCCGACCGGCTCCGGGTCGGCCACCCCCGGGCCGAGGACACGCAGCTCGGACCGCTGGTCACCGCCTCGCACCGGGCCTCGGTCGAGGAGTACATCGCCGCCGGCCTCGCCGAGGGCGGCACCCTGCGTGCCGGCGGAACCCGCCCCGACGACCCGGAGCTGGCCGTCGGCAACTATCTCCGCCCCACCGTCATGGAGGGCCTCGCGGCCGACGCCCGGGTGGTCCGCGAGGAGATCTTCGGGCCGGTCCTGGTGACCCTGCGGTTCCGCGACGAAGGGGAACTTGTCACGGCGGCCAACGACTCGCCGTACGGCCTGGCCTGCGGGATCTGGACCCGAGACTTCCCCCGCGCCTGGAGCCTCGGCCGGGCGATCCAGGCCGGCACCGTCTGGATCAACACCTACAAGCAGCTCTCCGTCGCCACCCCCTTCGGCGGGGTCAAGGACAGCGGCTCCACACGCGAGAAGGGCCTCGGCGCAGTCCGCGCGTACCAGCGGCAGAAGAGCATCTACCTCGGCCCCGGCGACCCGCTCGCCTGGGCTGACTGAGAGCGGGGAGCAAGTGATGAGCGTGCACATCGGCATCGTCGGAGGCGGCATCGGCGGACTCGCCGCCGCCCTCGCGCTGCGGGCCCGCGGCCACCGGGCCACGGTCTTCGAGCAGGCCCCCGCGTTCGGCCGGGTCGGGGCGGACATCAACCTCACTCCCAACGCCGTCCGGGCACTGGACGAGCTCGGCGTGGGCGACGCGCTGCGCGAGACTGCGGCCCGCCCCAGCCACCGGATCAGCCGCACCTGGGACACCGGCCGGGAGACCTCGCGGCTGGAGATGAGCGACACCGCGGAGCGGAAGTACGGCGCTCCCCAGCTGACCATCCACCGCGCGGACCTGCTCTCCGCCCTGGAGGCCGCCCTGGACCCGGAGATGATCCGCCTGGGGCACCGGCTCACCACCTTGGAACAGGAGGAGGGACAAGGCGTGAGGCTGTCGTTCGCGGACGCGCCGGCCGCCGAGGTGGACGCCGTGCTGGGTGCCGACGGCATCCACTCGGTGGTGCGGACCGCCCTCTTCGGACGCGAGAGCCCTGAGTTCACCGGAGTGGTCGCCTACCGGGCGGTCTTCCCCACCGACCGGCTGGACCTGCCCGATCTCGGCGCCTTCACCAAATGGTGGGGACCCGACCCGGACACGCAGATCGTGACCTTCCCGCTCAACCGGGGCCGTGACACCTTCGTCTTCGCCACCACCCGCCAGCACAGCTGGACCGAGGAGTCCTGGACCTCAACGGGCGACGTGGCCGAACTGCGCCGGATGTACGGGCACTTCCACCCCGAGGCCCGTGCCCTGCTCAACGCCTGCGACTCGGTCCTCAAGTCGGCCCTCTACGTCCGGGACCCCCTGCCCCGCTGGTCCATCGGCTGCGCGACCCTGCTCGGCGACGCCGCCCACCCCATGATGCCGTTCATGGCCCAGGGCGCCGGGATGGCGATCGAGGACGCCGCCGTCCTCGCCTGCGCCGTCTCCGAACAATCCCGCGACCTTGCCGTCGCCCTGCGGACCTACGAGAACGCACGGCTCGCGCGGACCAGCAGAATCCAGCTCGGTTCACGTGGCAACACCTGGCTGAAGTCCGCCGAGGACGCCGACTGGGTCTACGGCTACGACGCCTGGAACGCCCTGCCGGTATGAACGGGCACCGCACCGCTGGGCGGCACGGCTGGGTGCTGGAAGGCTCGGCGGCCAGGGGTGAGCCGGTACGGGGCCAGGCGATACCGGGCCGACCTCCCGGTCGCCGCGGAGGGAACGTCGTCAACGGGTGTCTCATCGGCCCTCACCCGGATTCAGGACCGGAACATCGCGCTGAGCTACTCGATTTCGCTTCGGTCTCCTGCCCCGTTCCTACTCGGACCCCGGGAAGGCCGCCAGTTCGCGAAATCTGAAGGTACTTCTGGGGGGAACCCGAGGGTCCGGTGCCGCTACTTTCAGGGATGGACCCGCGGGTTCGGCGAACACGCCGGATCGGTATCGAGGTTGGTCCGAGGAAGCTGCCGGGCTGAGTGCGCGTAGCGGATGGCGGTCTTCTCGTCGATGCCGAAGACAAGTGCGAGGTGCAGTGGGTTGGGCAGTGTCCTGGCGATCATGAGCGGAGCCAGAGGACGAGCGCGGCTGTGGTAACGGTTCGGAGGTGGGCGTAGCCGCGCTTGTCGAACCCGGTTGCAACCGCACGGAAGATCTTCGGTTTGTTGATCGCCCGTTCGACGGTGTTGCGCTTCTGGTAGCGGTCCTTGTCGAGACCGGGCGGTCGGCCCCGGAACTGCTGCCTCGGACCCGGTTGGCAGCTTGGTCGGCCTTTTCCGGGATGACGTGCCGGACTCCGCGTCCGCGTAGGCAGCGGCGAGTTCGGCTGCTGCTCTGGTCCTTGTCGCCACTTGAGCTGTCCGGCTTTCGTACGTGGCCTGCCGCAAGCCGGCCACGGCACGCAGACCCGGTCCATGACCGCCCCGAACTGGGTGCAGTCGGCGCACTGCCTGGGCGTGATGACCAGCGAGAGCACCCAGCAGCGTCCGTCCGCGCTCAGGTGGATCTCGGTGGTGAATCCGCCACGCGGCCGGCCGAGCGCCTCGCCTCCCTCACCACCCGGTCGATCAGTTCCACCCAAACCTGACCGGCTCTGACCGTCCGGGCGGAGCCCCTCTTGATGGCGGGCGGCGGAGCGTGCCGGGCGCCGGAGGCGTGGTGGTGTCCGCCGACCAGCGGCGATGCCGCTCGTGTACCGTCTTCCACGGTCCGTACCGCTCCGGCAGATCGCGCCGGTGCACGCCCGTGCGGATCCGGAACAGCACCCCGTTCACGACCTGCCGGTGGTTCCGCCACCCGCCAGAACGCCCATTGCTGACGGGTAGAAGCGGCTCCAGCCGTTCCCACTGGGCATCCGCCAGGTCACCTCTGTCTCCCACAGTCCAGTCAACGACTGGACTGATCGTCGGGACGACCTCCAACCCCCGGCGATGCTCGGTACTGACGGCTGATTACGGTGGAGGGGCCCGGTTGGACGAGAGGACGCGAAGCCGTGGATGTGTATGAGGCCCTGGACAGTTGCCGGGCCGTGCGGGCGTTCAGCGATGAACCAGTGCCCAAGGAGGTACTCGAACGAGTGCTGACCGCAGCGATGCGGGCTCCGTCCAGTGGGAACCTCCAGCCATGGCATCTGTACGTCGCCACCGGTGAACCCTTGGCGGAACTCAAACGGACCGCGACAGCCAGGGCCCTGGCGGGGGATCCCGGCGACGAGCGTGAGTACCCGATGTACCCGGACGGGCTGGCCTCGCCGTATCTGGACCGCCTTGCCGCTGCCGCCGCCCAGCGGCACGAGTCGCTGGGGATCGAGCGGGGACCCGGACCGGCCCCGGAAGATCGCCACCTTGAACTCGGAAGCGTACGGGGCGCCGGCTGTCCTGTTCTGCTACCTCGACCAGACGTTGGGGCCCGGACAGTGGGCTGACGCGGGGATGTACCTGCAGACGGTCATGCTGTTGTTGAGGGTCGAGGGGCTGCACGGCTGCCCCCAGGTGATGTGGACCGCGTACCGGGAGACTGTCAACCTTGCGGTCGGAGCTGATGACGGACTCGTGCTGTTCTGCGGCGTCTCAGTGGGGTTCGAGACGGAGGGCGTGCCGCAACTGCTTACCGGGCTGGCGGAAGACGCCACAGACGAGGTCCAGAGGGCGCTGGCGTACACACTCGAAACCACACCCCTGATCTTCAACTCCGGGGATTCTCACGTCCAGCAGGTCATTGCAGAGACCATCGAATTGACGAGCCGGGTTGCGGCTCTTGCGGCGCGTGGTGGGGCAGAGCAAGGTTTGTCAGCCGAACTACTGGGATTCATCAACAGCGAAGTAGCGAAGTAGCGAAGTAGCGAAGTAGCGAAGTAGCGAAGTAGCGAAGTAGCGAAGGCCGAGGCGGAAGCGCGGGCCTCAGGCGACCACCTGGCTACCGAGTAGACGCGCGGTACAGCCAGAGCGGGTTACTGGGGCGCGTAAGTGTGGGCCAAAGTAGCCGTGTCACGAGGCGGACGGTGAATTCCTTTCCGCCCTGCTGCGGCAGGTAGAGGCGGCGGGGACGGCTGGAGGACGGGTGAGTAACGCTCGGCAGGTCGGGAGAGTCTCAGAGTTGCCGGGCAGCGGAATCGGCGCGGACCGTGCCGATGACTTCCCTGAGGCGGTCGTCCTCCGGGTACTGCTCGGCGTGCAGTCGGAGTTGGGCAATCATGGGCAGAGCCCACTCCTTCTCCCAGTCGATCAGTTGGGTCCGGGCCTCGGGCCAGGTGAGAGCCCACTCCATCACATTGAGGCCGTAGCCCATCCAGGGAAAGATTTCGCCCATTCTTGCGTTGTATGTCAGAACATCCCACCGATGAACGCTGATGCACGCGGGGCAGTTGTCACTGTTCCCGACGAGTTCACCGACGGTGTCGGGCAGCAGGACGGCCATAGGGCTGACGGGTGCTTCGGTCGGGTCGTGCCCGCGCGAGAGCCGGTAAACAATCTGCCATTCATCGGCACTCAAGTCCAGGACACGTCGTACCGCTTGCCGGCCGGTGTCACTGTGTGCCGCCTGCCTGCCGGACTCCAGTGCGCTGTACCAGCGCCGGCTCACACCTGCCAACTGTGCCGCCTCCGCCTGAGTGAGCCCAGGCGTCGGTCTGTTGCCGAATGCCGCCGTGAATCACGGGATGTCTGATACGTCACGGCGTGCGCGAGCTTGCCGCAGAATGCGGGAGATGATCGGCGCCGCATCGGCTTCACTCTTCATAACTTTCCGATAACGCTCGGGGGTGGGGTGTGGGTCATTTCTCCCGCAGTCGGTGAATCCGCGGGCGGGCGCCAGGATGAAGTCAATTCCTGGGAATCTTCAGCCGGGTTGGTCCAGCGTCTGCCGCTTTCCGTGTGAACGGTCCATGGCCAGTTTCGGTGCAATGGGAACTGTCAGTTCTCACCAGCTGGATAAACGCGCTCCTCCGCTGTCTGGTTCTCAGGGTTTCCCGTCTCTCCGTCGGCGATCAACAACCGGGATGGCACGAGTGCCCTCCCGCGAGGCAGCAGCGGTACCCCACCGAGGGGCCTGCCGCGCCGAGATGACGGCCCGCGACGGCCCAGCAGGACGGAACCCGCCATCAAGGACGGCTTTCAGTGACCGGAAGGCACGCGGTCCGCGCGGATGTCCCTCACGGCGGGCGTCCCAGACCTGCGGGCGTCGCCAAGTTGCTTGGACGCGACGCCAGGTTCGGCCGAGACCACGGCGATGGTCGGAGGAACGAGACCAGACGGAGGGTTCGCGCCACGCTGCGGGCATTGCGACGTGGCCAGGGTCTGATCAGAGCGATGGAAAGACTCAGGAAGGCGCAGGAGATTCGCGTGGGCAAGCGTGCCCTGGTGAGGGAGTGCGAGCAGTTGCTGGCACAGATCCCCGTTCCCCTCCCTTGAACCTTGGAGGGCCTGATCGCGGGCATCGAGGCCGAACGAGGCCGGAGGACCAAGCTTGTGCCGATCCCGGATCCCATGCCGGCCCGCACCGACGTGTGCGGCCTGTGGCTCCGGCTGCAAGACGCGCCAGTCGACCTCATCTTCTCCACGGAGGGGACCACGTCCTTCCACCGCCAGCGGATCATCCTGCATGAACTGGCTCATCTGTGGTGCGACGACGTGACCGAGGTCGGAATCGAGCAGCTGGCCGACCTCCTGCCAGATGTCCCGCCCGAAGAGCTGCGTCGGCTCGGCAGGTCGGCCCGGATAGCGGCCCGTCACCGCTATGACTCGGCGGCCGAACGGCGGGCCGAAGCACTCGCCGACCTCCTGCACCAGGAGGCGCACCGCACCGACCACATAGACGACGCCACCCTCGGGCACCTTGACGAAGACCTGACGTATCTGTTCCGTCGCGCCTCGGCTCTCCGGAAGCCCGCCCGTGTCCGTCGCTGAAATATTCATCTCGGTGATTGCCTTCCTGCCGCTGTTCCAGGCCACGATCCGCTTGCCCGAAGTCGTACAGGGCCACGAGCGCCGGCGCTTCCCGTCAGGGGCCTACCTCGTCCTCGATGTGACGTGGTGGCTCCGCACGGACCATGGCCGATCATTCATCGAGCCGCTCGGTATCAACGACTTGTCCAGCGTCCTGAAGCATGTCCTGGCCCTGGCCGGGGTGTGCATGATGCTGATCTACATCACCGACGTATACCGGGGCGAGGGCGCAGCCGCGCGCCACGTCAAGATCAGCTCAGTCGTGCGGAGCACCGCGGTACGCGCATCCTGGGCGACCGCCCTGTGCCATGTCCTCCTGTTCTTCCTGGCACTCGCGACTCGCGCAAGCCTGCGGACGGGCCTGGCGATGATGGCCGCCGGCATGGCACTGCTGGTGCTCTACTCCGCTCTGCGCATCTCCTACGTCATGGCCGTCACCCTTGAACCACAGCTCGTGGAGACTTCCACCGTTCCTGAGCAGATCACTGACAGCCTCCTGTACGCCGGGTGCACGCTGTGGCTGGTCGGCTCCACCACTCCCGCCACCCAAGTCCTCAGAAACCGGATCCGCTGCTACAAAGCTCTTTTTACCCTCCACCCGCTATGGCGTGACCTGGTCCGGGCTGCCGACGGCACGGCACTCCACCAGCCCAGCGCCCTCCTCCCAGCTCGACGGTTCGCCACCGCGATCAATACTGTGCGTGACCTCTTCACCCACGACACAGCTCCTTGAATGCCTGCAAGTCGGGTTCAGATCGTCGCGGATCTTCTCGTCCGATGGCGGCTTCCGTGCGGATGCGGTCAGGAGCACGGGTTGCGTCGTGGAACGGCCGACGAACCCGCTCATCCGGGGCAGTTCATATGACAGGCTCGTGCAATAGGACGCGGCACTGGCCAGGTGGTCGGCATGGCACTGCTGCTCATACAGAACATGATCTGCTCGAAAGCGCCGTGCTCGCTGCGGCCCACACACTGCTCACGCAGAACTGGATGCAGCGTCCGGTCTCAGGGAAAGTCGCCGCAAGATGATGATCTCCGAAGCTGCTGACGACGGGCGCCTGCGGCAGGCGGGAACGTCGTGAGCTGCCGATGCACCGCGTGCGGTGGAGCAGTCGCCACCGGCGGTGCGAGGTGGGCAGACGCGATACGCGACCGCGTCAGGGCGGAGCCCGGCACGGCGGGTGCGGCAGCAAGTCGATGCCGCGGCTGCTGAGCAAGGGCGCGAGCGGTCGTGGCGAGTGGTGCCGGCCCGGCGGGAGCGCAGCGAGGTCGGGGTTCCGTTGCGGGGTTCTACGGGGCTGGCTTGGGGACCAGTTGGGGACCACACGGTGTGCGCGCTGGTGCACGGCGGAACTCGCCATGCACACTATCCGACCTGATTAAGTCTGCTATATCCAGAAAATACCCTCGCCCCCTACTCCTGGGGGTCAAGGGGTCGCAGGTTCAAATCCTGTCGTCCCGACAGCGAGGTAGCAGGTCGGAGGGGTCCTTCGGGGCCCCTCTCGATCGTTTCCACCGGCTTCGGCAGGGGTCGGGTGCCAGTACGGTGGAGCTGCCGCGCACCCGGACCGGCAGCCCGGCCGGGATCAGTCGATCTTCTTGATCACCCGGGCGGGCACTCCCGCGACCACGGTGCCGGGAGGAACATCGCGAGTGACCACCGCGCCGGCAGCGACCACCGCACCGGCACCGATGGTCACCCCCTGCGTGATCACGGCAGCCGTCCCGATCCAGACGTGGTCCTCGATGACGATCGGGGCGAAGGAGAGGTACTCGCGGCGCTCGGCCAGGGGCAGTGGATGGCCTCCGGTGATGAGGCTGACCTTCGGGGCGATCATGACGCCGTTGCCGATACGGATGCCTCCCTTGTCCATGAAGGTGCATCCCTGGTTGACGAAGACGTTCTTCCCGAACGCCGTGTTGAGCCCGTACTCGGTGAAGAACGGCGGGTAGATCACCACCGACTCCGGCAGCGGGCCGCCGAACACAACGGAAAGTAGTTCCGCGCGACCCTCGCTGTCGCTGAACGGAAGCACGTTCAGTCGAGACGTCGCATCGGTCACCTCCACGATCCGCTCCGCATGACGCGTGAACTCAGGCGTCTGGACATACATGACCTGCTCTGTGCGGGTAGACATGCGCTGATTCCACCACCGCGCAGAGCACTCGATCAAACAACCCTGCACCACAACGGACACAACCAATGGTTGTGGGTGTCAGCCCATCACTTCCACCTCTGGATAGCGGGCGCCCGGGCGTTCGAAGAAGCCGGTGGGCCGGTTCTTCAGGTGGTGGTCGAAGAAGGCCCTCACGGCGGCTCGCTGGGCGGTCAGGGAGCGGTGGGGGGTGATGGTGCCGATCAGGTCCGCCGCCGCCGGGATCTCCAGATACGGGGTGAGCTGCGGCAGGATCACCTGGAGGTCGGTGTACGAGCCGTGTGCGGACCCGCGCAGGCGCAGCGCGCGCTTCCAGCCCGTCGACGCGGCCCAGAACGTGTCCCAGCCGGGGACGTTGCCGAAGGTGTGCGGTCCGGACGCCATCAGCAGGAACGGCGCGGTGACCCCGGTGCCGGCGACCGGGCCGATGAACTCCCCGTCGAGGTTGACCGCCGCGCCGACGCGCGGGTCGTCGTGGGCGAGTTGGGCGGCCACGGAACCGCCCAGGGACTGGCCGAGCGCGCCGACGCGGGAGAGGTCCAGTGCCGTGGACAGTCCGCCCGGGAGCGGTTGCGCCTCGGCGTCGGGGTTGTGGCCCCGGGCCAGGGCCTCGATCCGGCCCAGGACGAATCCGGCGTCCGCGAGGCGCGCGCGGGAGTGCTTCGCGAGGAGCGCCGCGATGACCTCCGGGGTCAGTTCGTCGGGGAGGGGGACGGCTCGTTCGACCCGACCGCCGGGGAACTCGACCTGGTCCGCCTCGTAGGTGGAGTCGACGGTGATCACGACGTAGCCGTGCGCGGCCAGTTCCTCGACCAGGGTGGTGCCCAGCGCGCGGGTGCCGCCGTCGCCGGGGAAGAAGAGCACCACGGGCAGGGGCCCCATCCGCCGGGCGACGGGGGCGCCGGTCCGCGCGTGTGTGTGGATTCCCGGCCAGTCCACCGCTCCGGGCGCGATCGTCAGGCCGGGCGCGGAGTGACTGTCCCAGTCGGCCGCGGCGGCGGGGCGCAGCCACGGGGCGGTCGGGAACGTCCCTCCCCGTTCCGCCGGGTACCACACGCCGACCATCAGCTCCCGGAAGGGCTTCGACGGGAGGAGGGGATCGGGCCGGGTCCGGTCGACGAGGTGCAGTTCGACGGTGCCTACGGGGTGCCGGGCGGTGGGCGCGGGCAGGGAGACGGGGAGGGCGGCGGAGAGGGCGGAGGGGAGGACCGCGGGAAGGGCGCGGGGGACCGGGCGGGCGGTGGCCGGGGTGGCGGTGGCCGGGGTGGCGGTGGTGGCCGCCGTGACGAGGGCGGTGGCACCCAGCTTCATCAGCGTTCTGCGGTTGGGACGTGGCATCGGCAGCAACCTGCTTCCCTGCGAGGGGTGATGTGTGTTCGGCTGCGAGAAGCGTTTCAGTGGGTCGGTCGCCCTCGCGACGTACGCGGGGCTGATCCACCCGGTAGACCCAGGTCCCCTCCGGGAAGGCCCGTACTTCTCCGGGAGGAGTCACGGGGGAGCCCCCCGCGCCCCAGGGCGTACTTCGCTTTCCGCCGGTCGTCGGATACAAGGGAACGGCCTCACACCTAGCGTGGAGAGGCATCTGTCCCAGAAGGAGCACCCGCGAGGACCGCCACGATGATCGAATCCGCACCCTGTCCCCACCCCCTCAGGCGTCTCCTCGTCCGCGCGGCACACCTGCCCCCCACGGCACAGGACACCGCGCTTGCCGCGGCGATCTTCGCCGTGACCTTCGGGCAGGGGCAGTTGGAGGGCGCCCGGGGGGTGCTGCTCCAGACGGCGTTGCTGCTGCCGTTGGTGTGGCGGCGCCGGGCGCCGCTGACCGTGTTCGGGGTGATCGCCGCCGTCGCGCTCGTCCAGTGGCTGCTGGGCGTCCAGTTGCCCGCCGACGCCGCGCTGCTGATCGCCCTCGGCACGGTCACCGCCCGCTCTCCCCGGCGACCGGCGCTGCTGGCCGTGGCCGTACTGGAGGTCGGCGCCCTGATGTCGGCGGCGCGTTGGGCGCCCGAGGGCCGCTTCCTCGCCGCGGCCTGCGCGACGACCGCCCTGGTCGTCGCCGCCGCCCTGCTGGGGGCGAATGTACGGGGCAGACGTCGCGCACAGGAGGACCGGGTCGCCCATCTGGAGCGCGAGCGTGACCAGAAGGCGCGGCTCGCCGTGACCGAGGAACGGGCGCGTATCACGCGGGAGATCCATGACAGCGTCACCCACAACCTGTCGGTGATGGTCGCCCTCGCCGACGCGACCGTGCATGCCAGGCCCGCCGATCCGTACCCTGTGCTGGACCAGATCGCCAGGACCGGACGGCAGGCGCTGACCGACATGCGGCGATCGCTGGGCATCCTTCGAGCCGAAGCGGGTGACGTGGGCGAAGCGGCCGTGGGTGACGCGGGTGACGTACCCGACGTCCCGGAAACACCGCACGCACCGCACGCACCACACGCCGAACGTCATCCGCCCCCCGGCATCCCCCACCTCGCCCCCCTGTGCGCACAGATGCGGGCCGTGGGCCTGCCGACCCTTCTCCACCTGGACGGCGACCCCGCGGATGTACCCGCCGCGGCGCAGTTGACCGCCTACCGGATCGTGCAGGAGTCGCTGACCAACACGCTCCGGCACGCGCCGCCGGGGACCCGGGCCGAGGTACGGGTGTCCTGTTCGCCGCGCGCCGTCACCATCGAGGTGACCGACGACGGCCCCGCAGTACCCGTAGTACCCGCCGTACTCTCCGTACCGGCCGGGTCATCCGGATCGTCCGGGCCGCCCGTACCCCCTGCACCTTCCGGACCCGTCGGGCCGCCCGGTCGCGGCATCGCGGGGATGCGCGAACGCGCCGCCGCCTATGGCGGGACACATCAGGCGGGCCCGCTCCCCAGCGGGGGATGGCGGGTCTTCACCCGTCTCGAACTGGACACCGCATGACAACCCGAGTGCTCCTCGTCGACGACGAGGAGTTGCTGCGCGTGGCGTTCACCATGATCCTGCGCGCCGAACCCGACCTGGAGCCGGTCGGCGAAGCGGCCGACGGCGAGAGCGCCCTGCGCCTGGCACGCCAACTGCGGCCGGACGTGGTCCTGATGGACGTACGCATGCCGGGCACCGACGGCATCGAGGCGACCCGGCGGCTGCTCCAGGAGTCGCCCCGCACCCGCGTGCTCGTCCTGACCACCTTCGACCTGGACGAGTACGCCTTCGACGCGCTCAGGGCCGGGGCGTCCGGGTTCCTGCTCAAGAACACCCGGCCGGAACAGCTGCTGGCCGCGATCCGGGATGTCGCCGCGGGAGAGGCGGTGGTCTCCCCCCGAATCACCCGGCGCCTGCTGGAGACCTTCGCCCACGAGCTGCCGTCGGCGTCGGGCGGTCACGACGGCGACGCCCGCCTGCGGCTGCTCACCGACCGCGAACGCGAGATCCTCCTCCATGTGGCCCGCGGCCTGACCAACACCGAGATCGCCACGGCCACGCGCCTGGCGGAGCCCACGGTGAAGAAGCACTTCGGCCGCATCCTGTCCAAGTTGGGACTGCGCGACCGCGTCCAGGCGGTGATCCTCGCCTACGAGACGGGCCTCGTTCGAGGCGATCTTCGGGACTAGTACTTCGAGGCGATCTTCGGGACTAGTACGAGGAAGCCGGGCACGCGGGTCCCGGTCGTGTCCGCCGGTTGCCGAACCGGACCGAGTGGGATGCCGACGACGAGAGCGGGCGCGGCCTCGTGCTCGTGGCCGAGCCGGCGGAGCCTGGGGTGTCGACATGCTCCCTCGGGCCTCATTGTTGACGCATCAACCTGACTGTGGGATAGTTGAAATCTCAATCAATGGGAGATGTGGAGGATGTCGCCATGAGTGACACGACTGGTGCGACGCGCGGGGTGGACGGGACGGACGCGGCCGGCCTGGTGCTCGGCCTCGACACGTTCGGCGACGTCCCGCAGCGTGACGGCGTACCCCTCTCCCACGCCGCGGCCGTCCGGCAGGTCGTCGAAGAAGCCGTGGTCGCCGATGAACTCGGTGTCGATGTCATCGCCCTCGGTGAGCACCACCGCCCGGAGTACTCGATCTCCGCCCCGGAGACCGTCCTGGCCGCCATCGCCGCCCGTACCTCACGGATCAAGCTCGCCTCCGGAGTGACCGTGCTCAGCTCGGACGACCCCGTCCGTGTCTTCCAGCGCTTCGCCACCGTGGACGCGATATCCAACGGCCGCGCCCAGGCCATCCTCGGCCGCGGCTCCTTCACGGAGTCCTTCCCCCTCTTCGGGTACGACCTGAGTGACTACGACATCCTGTTCGAGGAGAAGCTCGATCTGTTCGTGAAGCTGCTCGACGAGAAGCCGGTCACCTGGAGCGGCACCACCCGAGCCGCGCTCGACGCCGCCGACGTGTTCCCGAAGACCGAGTCGGGGCGCCTGGACACCTGGGTCGGTGTCGGCGGCTCCCCGCAGTCGGTGGTGCGCACCGCCCGGCACGGGCTGCCGCTCATGCTCGCGATCATCGGAGGCTCTCCCGCGCGCTTCGGACCGTACATCGACCTCTACCAGCGGGCCGCCGACCAGTTCGGCACCGTCGCGCACCCCGTCGGCATGCACTCACCCGGGTTCGTCGCCGACACCGACGAGCAGGCCAAAGAGGTGTTCTACCCGCCGTACAAGGTGATGCGGGACCGGATCGGCGCACAGCGCGGCTGGCCGCCGTTGCGCCGGGAGGAGTTCGACGCCGAGGTCGATCACGGCTCGCTGTACATCGGCGCGCCCGAGACCGTCGCACGGCGGATCGCGGGTGCGGTGAAGACGCTGGGTGTCGGACGCTTCGACATGATCTACGGCTCCGGCGCGCTGCCGGTCGGGGCCCGGATGCACGCCGTCGAACTGTTCGGTGCCAAGGTGGCGCCCATGGTCCGCGACCTCCTGGCGGGCTGACCCATGACCACCCTCGGCATCCTCGGCGCGGGCAAGGTCGGTACCGTGCTCGCCCGGCTCGCGGTCGCGGCGGGCTACGACGTCCTGGTGGCCGGCTCCGGCGACCCGGCGAAGATCGCCCTCATCGTGGAGGTCGTCACGCCCGGCGCGGTCGCGGTGACCGCGGCCGAGGCCGCCGAGCGCGCCGACATCGTCGTCCTCGCCCTCCCGCTGGGCAAGTACCGCGCCATTCCGGCGGACGCGCTGCGCGGCAAGCTCGTGGTCGACGCCATGAACTACTGGTGGGAGGTGGACGGCATCCGGGACGATCTGACCGACCCGCGCACCTCCTCCAGCGAGATCGTGCGGGATTTCCTGCCCGGGTCGCGGATCGTCAAGGCGTTCAACCACATGGGCTATCACGATCTGGAGGAGGGCGCCCGGCCGCCGGGCACCCCCGGCCGCAAGGCCATCGCCATCGCCGGGGACGGCGAGGCCGACGTCACCGCGGTCGCGGCCCTCGTCGACGCCCTCGGCTTCGAACCGGTGCTCGCCGGGCCGCTGGCGGAGGGCGTCCGCATGCAGCCGGGCACGGAGCTGTTCGGGGCGAACACCGACGCGGGTACCGTCCGCGAGCTGCTCGACCGATTCCCGGCCACCGAGGGGGGTCGGTTGGTGGGGGAGGCGCGGGGCGACGGAGGGTGACGTGGAGGGTGCCGGGGGTGGGGTGGGGGGCTGCCTGCCAGACCCAGACATGGCCCAGTCCCGGACCCAGGCCCAGTCTCGGACCCAGGCGCAGTGCCGGTCCCTGGCGCAGTGCCGGTCCCTGGCTCGGACCCCGGACCGGCCCGGACCGGCGACGACCCTAACCGGCTTCGCCGGGCCGGGCCGGGTCGCCGTCACCTCTCCCGTCACCGCCCTCGTCCCCATTCCCCTCCCCCTCCGCCTCCCGATAGAGCACCAGATGCTCGTGGTAGAGAACGCCGCCGCGGACATCGCCGGTCGCCGTGAAACCGGTGTCGTCGACGTAGTCGATGTGGGCGCCGGTGACGGTGTAGTCGCCGGTGTAGGCGCTGCGGCGGTTGCCGCGGGCCTCGTCGTAGCGGCCGTTCGGCAGTAGCTCCTGGCGGATGAACCCGTCCGCGGTCACCCACATCCCGACGTAGGGGTGGGGAGCGTGCGGGGCCTGTGGGACGGGACGGCTGCGAGGTGAATCGTTCCTGGTCATGGGTCTACGGTCCTCCCGCCGGCCGGGGGCAACCAGGCCGCCGTCTCCCCGGGTGGGCGTCTCCTGGGTGCCACGCACCCAGCGTCGCGGTGCCTCTCGCGTGCCCATCGTGGGTGCGCCACACCTGGGGACATCGCGGCCTGGTTCCGACTCCGCCGCGCGGCAAACCTGGTGATCGGGCAGCCGTCACCCACGGCTGCCGGACATCAGGCCGAGGAGCGCGCGATGAGCAGCACCGACACCCCGAACCAGAACCCGAAGGCCCCGAGCAACCACCCTGAGGCCCCCGACCACAACCCTGAGGCCCCCGACCACCATCCTGAGGCCCCGAGCTGGAACCCTGAGGCCCTCGACGAGATCCTCTCCAACGACGAGGGGCGTCCCGTCCTGTTCACCAACGCCCGCATTCTGACGATGGACCCGCTGATCGGCACCATGACCGGCGCCGACCTCCTGTTCGTCGGCTCCCTGATCGTGGGGGTCGGGCCCGCCATCGTCACGGCGGCCCAGGACGACAACGCCATCGTCGTGGACTGCGTCGGCATGACCATCGCCCCCGCCGTCGTGGACACCGTTGCCCTGGCGGGCGGACGTGCCCAGCGCTCGGAGTACGTGGCGACCCTGACCCCGGGCAACGTGTCCGACTTCCTGGTGCTGCCCGACGCACTCGCCTCCGGCGTGCCGGACGCGGTGGCCACGGCCCTGACCCGGCCGGAGCAGATATGTGCGCTCGTCGCGGCGGGCCGGCCGGTGCTGTGGGCGGGCGTCGACGTTCCCGGCCGGGCCACCGACCCCGGGACCGGCATCCAGGTCATCCCCGGGACCGGCATCCCGGCCGCCCCCGACCTGACCGGCACCCCGCGCGTCGGCGTCTGGATCGACCGGAACGACTTCCTGCACCAGGAACTCACCGCCGACGGCCGCTACGACGAGACCCGGGGCGGACGCCCGCACGCCTACCAGGGCCGCTACTGGATCGACGGCGACCGCATCGACTACCTGGACGACCTCGGCTTCTGGGCCTACGGGGAGTTCCAGGGCGACGAACTCCACCACGCGGGCTACGTCATGAAGCTGACCCAACGCGACCTGACCTGACCTGAGTCGCCCCTACCGGAGTCGCCCCTACCTGACCCGCCCCTACCTGACCCGCCCCGACTCCCCCCTCCCCCCCCCGAGCGGCACCCCTCCCTACAGAAAGCAGCCCCCTCATGCCCCGCAACGCCCCCTCCGCCCCGCCCCCGCTGGAAGAACTCCGCCGCAGGCCCGCCGACCGCCGCCGCATCCTCTTCACCGGCGCGACCCTCGTCACCATGGACCCCGCCCTCGGCGTCATCGACGGCGGTGACCTGCTCGTCGAGGGTGACTCGATCGCCGCCGTCGGCCGTGACCTCGACGCGGGTGACGCGGTGGTCGTGGACGGCGCCGGTACGATCCTCAGCCCCGGTTTCGTGGACACCCACCGGCATGCCTGGGAGGCCCAGTTGCGCCGGATCATGCCGGACGTGGACGACCTCGGCGGCTATGTCATGGCCACCCTGGCCGGGTACGCGACCGTCTACCGGCCCGAGGACATGTACATCGGCACCCGCCTGGCCGCCCTGACCGCGATCGACAGCGGCATCACCACCATGCTCGACTTCTCCCACAACTCCCGTACCCGCGAGCACTCCGACGCCGCCGTCGAAGCCCTGCGCGACACCGGCATCCGGGGCGTGCACGCCTCCATGGGCCCGCACTTCGGCGACTGGGACCGCCAGTGGCCCGCCGACCTGACCCGGCTCAAGGAGCGGTACTTCAGCAGCGACGACCAGCTCCTCACCCTGCGCCTGGCGACCCTCGCCACCGACGAGATCGCCGGACCGGCCCTCGCATACGGGCCCGAACTCGCACGCGCGGCACGGGATTTGGGAGTCGGAGTGAGCGTCGACGCCGTCTTCGGCGCGGCCTCCTCCGAGGCGGTCCTGCGCTGGGCCGAGGACGGCATCCTCGGCCCCGATGTCACCCTCATCCACGCCACCGGACTGACCACCGAGGCATGGAAGGCCATGGGCGCCACCGGCACCACCGTGGCCCTCGCCCCCACCTCCGACGCGCAGATCGGCCTGGAGAGCGCGATCCCCGCCGTGGACGAGGCACTCGCCGCCGGTATCCGTCCCGGCCTGAGCATCGACGTCGAAGTGGCCCTGGCCAGCGATATGTTCACCCAGATGCGGGCCCTGCACGCCATCCAGCGGATGCGCGCGGTCAACGCCGTGTACGGCACCGACCGGCAGCCCTCTCGCATCACGACCCATGACGTCCTCGACTTCGCCACTCTCCAGGGCGCCCGCACCAATGGCCTGGCCGGGGTGACCGGCTCGCTCACCCCGGGCAAGAAGGCCGACCTCCTGGTCATCCAGGCCGAGGACCTCAACAACATGCCCCTCAATGACCCCATCGGCACGATCGTCCTGGGCTCCGATGCCCGCAACATCAGCGCCGTCCTCATCGACGGCGAGCCGCGCAAGTGGGACGGCCAGGTCCTCGATGTCGACCTGGCCGCCCTGCGGAACGAGGTGCACAGCTCCCGCGAGTATGTGCTGCACACCCCGTCCGCGTGAGGTCAGACGGCTTGGGCGGTGGGCAGGATGGTGATCTCCGTGAGGTTGACATGGCGGGGGACAGCGGCCATGAAGGCGACGGTCTCCGCGATGTCGGCGGACTGGAGGACGTCGATGTCATGGATGAGGTCGGCCATGAGCTTGGAGGCGTCGGGGTCCGTGACATGGTCGGGCAGTTCGGTGTCGACCATGCCGGGCTCGATGGTGGCGACCCGGACCATCTTGCGCCCCAGCTCGACCCGGAGCAGGCGGGTGAGATGGCTGATGTACGCCTTCGTACCCGAGTAGATCGAGAACTTCTCCAGGATGCGGGTGGCCGCGATGGAGGAGGTGTTGATCAGGTCGGCGGGCCCGCCCTGTCCCGCTGACGCGGTGAGGTGGGGCAGGAACGCGGCGATGACGTTCATCAGACCGCTGATGTTGAGGTCGATCTGGCGCTGCCATTCATCGACCTTCAGCTCCTCGATGCCCGAGATGAGCTGGACGCCGGCGTTGTTGAACACCAGGTCGGCCCTGCCGAAGCGGGCGGCGACCTGGTCGGCGGCGCTCTGGACGGCGGCACGGTCGGTCACATCGACGGCCAGGGCGAGCGCGGTGCCGCCGGCGGCCTCGATGGTCTCCACCAGGGTGTCGAGGCGCTCCTTGCGCCGGGCCAGTACGACGACGGTGGCGCCCAGTTCGGCCAGGCGGCGGGCGGTGACGGCACCCATGCCGCTGGAAGCGCCGGAGACTACGGCGACCCGGCCGGCCAGGGGGGTACCGGTGAGCAGAGCAGCGGACATCACAAAACCTCAATCCGTTTGAGTTCGAGCAGAGTGATGGAGACGATCGGGGTGGCTCGTGGAGTTGGTCGATCGAGTGACCCCCCGGGGGGCCCGGCACGGCGCCGGCGCACCGGCGGCATGCAGCGGCGTGTTAAAGGGGGGGGGTACGCGCGGGGAGGACCGAGGGCGGCACTGTCCCGC
>NZ_JBHYUG010000032.1:28795-77940 GCF_042749375.1 Streptomyces sp. NPDC059477
GGGGGATTCGTTTGTCCGTCGCTCGTCTCAGACGTGCTGTCGCCGAGAGCGTCGTGGCGACCCGCGCCCGGCGCCCCCCCCCCGGCGGGAAGTCAGGCGAGATGTACGGGCGGGGTGTACCGGCGGGAGGTCAGGCGGCGTCCTCGTGACCCGTGGCCGCGGACTTCTCGCGCCACGGGGCGACGTCGTCCCGCACCTGCTGGTACTTGACGTCCAGCCGGTCCAGGGTGTCCTGCCCGAGGTAGAGGTGGGTCGGCAGCTTCTCCGTGGAGGCGACCTCCACGATCAGGGCGGCGCCCTTGACGGGGTCGCCGAGCTGGGCGTGGTTGGCCCGGCCGATCCAGTCCAGTGTCACGTGCGCGGGGGTGCCGTCGTAGTCGGCGATACGGGTCGCGGCCACCGACAGCGAGCTGGAGTCGAGGAAGTCGGTGCGGAAGACGCCCGGTTCGACCACCATCGACTGGATCCCGAACGGGGCCATCTCGACGGACAGCGCCTCGCTGATCCCGGCGACGGCGAACTTCGACGCGCAGTACAGGCTGACGCCGGGCTCACCCTCGAAGCCGGAGCGCGAACCGATGTGCACCAGCCGGCCCGAGCCCTGCTCGCGCATGACCGGCAGTACGGCACGCGTGACATTGATCAGGCCGAAGACATTGAGGTCGAACAGCGACCGGGCCTCCGCGTCGGTGATCTCCTCCAGCGCGCCGAGCAGACCGCGGCCGGCGTTGTTCACCAGGACGTCGATCCCACCGAACCGCTCCACGGCGGCCTCGACCGCCCGCGGGATGCTGTCGTTGTCGGTGACGTCCAGGGCGACCGCGAAGACCTGGTCGGAATTCTTCAGATCGTCCGGGACCCGCTCCGGGTTCCGGACGGCGACCACGACCTCGTTTCCGCCCGCCAGAGCGGCTCGGGCGATCTCCGCCCCGATTCCACGGGAAGCGCCGGTGACAAACCATGTGGCCATGGGAAAACCTCTTTCGCCATTTCCCTTTTCGGGATTTCCTGTTGACGAATTCGAGTCTGCCCGCATGCTTTGTCGCTTTGAAGGCCGTGCTTTTCCTGGGAGTCGCACACCCAGGCAAGGGGAGTCGCGCGACCAGAGCCCTCTACGCGCCGCGCCGGGGCCGCTGGTGCGGGACCTCGGGCGCGCCGAGGGAGCCCAGCAGGGCCAGTCCGTCGGCGGAGGCGGAGCCCGGCTCCGCCTGGAGGATGACGAGCTGCTGTCCCGGCGCGCTGCGGATGACGAGAGCCTCGTGCCGCAGCTCCAGCGCCCCTACCACGGAGTGGCGCACCTGCTGGACGTCGTACGACGGGACCCGGGCGTACGAGCGGGCCCACAGGGTACGGAACGCCTCGCTGCGCACCGCCAGCTCACCGACCAGCTCCAGGACCCGGGGATCGGCGGGTGCGCTCGCCGCGGTCCGCCACAGGTCGGCGACCGCCCGGCTCCGGGCCCGCTCCGGGTGCCGGTGGAAGGCCGTCGCCGCCGGGTCCAGGAAGAGCATGCGCAGTACGTTGTCCCGCTCCGCGAAGTCCCGGTACAGGGCGTCGGCCAGGGCGTTGGCGGCCAGCAGATCCTGGGCGTGCCCGAGGATGAGGGCCGGTGTCGCGGTCCAGCTCTCGATCATCCGCCGCAGGTGTGGCCGTACCCGCTCGACGCGGGCGGGCGCCTTCGTACGGCGGGCTGCCGGCCGGGCCAGCCGCAGCAACTCCGCCCGGTCCTCGTCGCCGAGGCGCAGCGCGCGGGCCAGGGACTCCGCGACGGGGCGCGAGGGGCTGACATCCCGGCCCTGCTCCAGCCGGCTGTAGTAGCTCAGACTGATCCCCGCGCGGGCGGCGACCTCGTCCCGGCGCAGGCCGGGCACCCGGCGTGGGCCGGCACCGGGCACTCCGGCCGCACCGGGCAATCCAGCCGTCTCGGGCAGCCCGGCCGCCTCGGGGGTGAGGCGCTCCCTGCGGGAGCGAAGGAACCCACCCAGCCCGCCCACCGGGCCGGGGCGCGCGTCGTCGTCCATATGGTCAAGGCTAGGCGGAACACACCCTGGGACGCTTCGCCGAAAGTGGGTGTATCGCACCCAGGAACACCGGTGGTACGCAGGAAAACACGACGTCCGGACAGGGTTCACCCCGCGTGACGAAAGGCCGACCCGGCGTCGATTTTCGGTGACCGGCACTCCCTCTCCGTGAAATGCCCTCTAGTCTTGCCGGATGAGCAATGCGACGCCTTTGGGTGACTTCCTCCGAGCCCGTCGAGAAGCCCTGAAGCCCCACGACGTCGGCCTGCCGGAGCATGGCCGACGCCGGGTACCGGGGCTGCGCAGGGAGGAAGTCGCCCTGCTCGCCGGAGTCAGCTCGGACTACTACATCCGCCTGGAACAGGGGCGTGAGAACAGCCCCTCCGCGCAGGTCCTCGACGCTGTCGCGCAGGCGCTCCAGCTGGGCCCGGAGGCCACCGACCACCTCAACCGCCTCTGCCTCACCCCGACCCAGCGCCCGCGCGACCGGGGCGAGACGACGGTCAGCCGGCAGTTGCTGCAACTGATGGACGGCTGGGCGCACACGCCTGCGTTCGTCCTCGGCCCGGCCCTCGACATCATGGCGGGCAACTCCCTCGCCACCGCCCTGCACAGCGGGTTCGACGGGTTCGACAACCTGGCCCGCATGGTGTTCGTCGACCCGGCCGGGCGCGAGTTCTACCAGGAATGGGAGCGCGCCGCGCACTCCTGTGTCGCAGAACTCCGCGCCGCCTACGGCCACGATCCCGGCTCGGCCCGGATCGCCGAGGTCGTCGCCGAACTGTCCGCCGGGAGCGAGGAGTTCGCCGGGATCTGGGAGATGCACGAGGTCAAGAGCAAGTCCCAGGAGGGCAAGCACCTCAGGCACCCCCAGGTCGGGGACCTGCACATCGCGTTCGCCGCCTTCACCGTCAACGGCGCCCCGCATCAGCAACTGGTGGTCTACCAGGCCGAACCGGCCAGCCCGACGCAGGCCGCCTTCGAGCGGCTCCGGGCGATGGCGTCACCGCCGAAGCAGGCCCCGGCCGCCGCTGCCGACGTCACCGTCAAGGACTAGGACTAGGACCAGGGGCCGCCCGGCCGGACCCCGCAACAGGGACCAGGCCCCGGGAAGGGCCCCAGGGGCAGCGTGCCGCCACGGGTGCACGCCCCCCCCGTGACAGGGCCGCACCGGGTTTCCGTACGGCCCCGTCGCAGGAGTACGAACGTCAGCGGTCGTTCTGCTCGGCCTGGAGCTGCCGGGCGTCCGCGGCGATCAGCTTCGCGGCGTCCGCCGGGAGGCTGCCGTGCCGCCCGGCGAGGTCCGCCGTCTTGGCCAGCAGGCTGTACTTGCCCTGGGCCAGCTGGGACAGCAGGACGGAGACGGTGCTCTGCTTGCCCTTCGAGGTCAGGATCAGCTGGCCGAGACCGGCCTGGTCCGCCTTGACGGTGAAGGTGCTGGTGGCCGTCGCGGTGCCGGAGGCGCCGGTCGCCTTGACGGTGACGGTGTGCTTGCCGGCCGTCAGCTTCGTCAGGTCCAGCGCGTCACCCGCCTTGCGGGCCACACCGTCGACGGTGATCTCCGTCTTTTGGGCGTCCGCGTTGTCGGCGTCCACGGCGAGGACCGGACGCTGGGCGCGGTTCAGGACGGCACCGTCGGCCGGGGAGGTGACGGCGACGGCGGTGGCCGGGGTGACCTGCTGCGCCTTGGCCTGGTTCCAGCCGGTCAGTTCGGTCGGCCGGTTGGTGATGATGGCGTCGACGCCCCACGCGTCGTACTGCTGCCACTTCGCGGCGGAGTCGATCGTCCAGATCATGGTGGCCACACCGGCCTGGTGCAGCAGTCCGACGACCTCGGGACGGGCCTCCAGGGCGCCGCCGCTCGGGTTGTAGGACGTCAGGCCCAGGTCCTTGGCGACGGCGACCGGGTCGGCGTCCAGGGTGCCCACGAGCAGGCCCAGGGGCAGCTCCGGCGCCAGTTCACGCACCCAGCGCAGATGGTCCTTGCTGAAGCTCTGGACGAAGACCCGGCCCGTCATCTTCTCCGCGCGGACCACGTCGAGCATCTTGGCGACCTGCTCCTTGGTGTCCGCCCGCTTCACCTCCAGCAGCAGACTGCCGCCGCGGGTGCGCAGATCGGCGAGTTGCTCGGCGAGGGTGGGCACCTGCGCCCCGGCGAAGGTCGGTGCGAACCAGGAACCGGCGTCCAGCGCTTCGAGCTGCGCCGCGGTCAGGGTGGTGATGTCGCCGGTGCCGTCGGTGGTGCGGTCGACGGTGTAGTCGTGCATCAGGTACGGCACGCCGTCCTTGCTGAGCTGCACGTCGTTCTCGATGAAGTCGGCGCCGCCGCGCCGGGCGACCTCCTGGGCCTGGAGGGTGTTCTCCGGGGCGGCCGAGGACGCGCCGCGATGCGCGATGACGGTCATCGGGGCGCCCTCGGGACGCAGATAGCCGTTGGGGCCGAGCGCGGTGACCTTGACGTCGTCGAAGGAGACCTTGGCACCGTTGACGACGAAGGCGAGACCGCCGTCGGCGGAACGCTGGAGCTGGTTCGTGCGCATCAGCTGCTTGCCGTCGAGGAACCAGGTCGCCTGGTGACCGTGCACCTCGATACGGACCTTGACGTCCCGTCCGGTCGCGGCGGCCTGCGGGGCGGCGGCGGTGTTGGTGACGTTCCACGCGCCGGCCGGGTTCAGCTGGGCGAACTCCACACCGTTGGACGCGGTGCTGCCGCTGCGCAGGGTGGCGATCCACCAGGGGGTGGCGCCGGACGCGGGCACGTCCAGGCCCAGCGCGAACCAGCGGGTGGCCTCGTTGACGGACTCGAAGCGCGCGGTCGTCTCGAAGCGGTAGTTCTCCAGGTGCGCGCCGAAGGTCAGCTTCTTGGTGCCGGAGGCGGCGGTGCCGACCAGCCGGCCGTTCTGCACCTGCCACTCCCCGTCGACGGCCCGCCAGCCGGCCGGTATCGACCCGGAGCCGAAGTCCTCGGAGACGACCACATCGCCCGGCTCGACGGTGGAGTCGGCGCTCGCGGACGAGGCGAGGGGCAGCAGCAGAAGAGAGCCGACGACGGCCAGGGCGGTGGTGACTCTGGCCGGTCTGGGCCTGTATCGGAGGTTCCGGGAAATTTGGAGGATTTGGAAGATCATGACGGTGAAGCTAGAAGCCCTTTCCGTCCTGTGGGCATCCTGTGCGTGGCCGGTTGGGGAACGGCGGTCGGTGGAGTGAGACTTCACTCGCCGGGCCCCGGCCCCCATCATCCGGCCAAGGTGCTAGAAATCGGTCATGCAATCGGTCATGGAATCAGCCTCAGCCCGACCCGCCCCCCACACCCCCGCGGCCGGTGCCCGATGACCGCCGGCGCCGACACCCCCGACCGCCGCGGCCGTACCGGACTGCACCGCACCGGCCTCGGCCTCACCGGCAACCCGCGCGTCAGGGTGCGGGACGTGGAACTGCTGTCCAGCCACTGGTACGTGGAGCGGGCCACCACCTTCGACCTCCAGCACGCCGACGGCACCTGGCACACCCAGCAGCGCGAGACCCACGACCGGGGCAACGGGGCGACGATGCTCCTGTACTGCACCGAGCGGCGGACCGTACTGCTCACCCGGCAGTTCCGCTTCCCGGTGTATGTCAACGGACACCCCGACGGCATGCTGATCGAGACCCCCGGCGGACTGCTCGACGACGAGGACGAGCACCCGGAACTGGCCGTGCGCCGCGAGGTGGTGGAGGAGACCGGGCACACCATCGGCGCCGTCCGTCATGTCTTCGACGTCTATATGAGCCCGGGATCGGTCACCGAGCGGGTCAGCTTCTACGCCGCCGAGTACGCCGCCTCGACCCGTACCCACGAGGGCGGCGGGCTGGACGAGGAGGGCGAGGACATCGAGATCCTCGAACTGCCCTTCCGGCAGGCCCTGGAGATGATCCGGGACGGCCGGATCGCCGACGCCAAGACCATCATGCTGCTCCAGTGGGCGGCACTGGAGGGCCCTTTCGCGGACGCCGGATGACCTGCCTCGACTTTCGGATGACCTGCCTTGACTTGAAGAGCGCTCCAAGCGGCAGACTCCCTCTCAGGCCCGGACAACCGGGACCAACAGGGAAGGAACGCCATGAAATACCGTATGATCGGCGCGGACCCGGCCCACCGCCGTGAGGTGAGCGTGCTCGCGCTGGGAGCCATGCTCTTCGGGTCCCGCACCGACGAGCAGACCTCCTTCGCCATCCTCGACCGCTATGCCGAGGCCGGCGGCACCTTCATCGACACCTCCGACAACTACGCCTTCTGGGCGGACGGCGGACAGGGCGGCCAGAGCGAGGAACTCCTCGGACGCTGGCGGCGCAGCCGGGGCATCGGCGACGAGATCGTCATCGCCACCAAGCTGGGCGCCCGCCCGCTCGCCCCCGGCACCTCGTTCACCGACAACCCCGAGGGCCTGTCCGCCAGGGTGATCCGCGAGTCCGCCGAGCGCAGCCGGGAACGGCTCGGCGTCGAGAAGCTCGATCTGCTCTACGCCCACATCGAGGACCGGACCGTCCCGCTGGCCGAGACCGTCGAGGGGTTCGCCGCGCTGGTCGCCGAGGGCACGGTCGGGCTGCTCGGCGTCAGCAATCACGCCATCTGGCGGGTGGAGCGCGCCCGCGCCCTCGCGGCGGCGGCCGGACTGCCCGGCTACGAGGTGCTCCAGTACCAGCACAGCCTGCTGCGCCCGCGCAATGACGTCCCCACCGACATGTTCCCCGACGGCAGCCTGGGCCACGCGGGCGCGGAACTGACCACCTATCTCCGGGAGGAGCCGGGACTGACCCTAGTCGCCTACTCACCGCTGCTGGCCGGCGCCTACACCCGCGACGACAAGCCGCTGCGCCCGGAGTTCGACCACCCGGGCAACCCGGTCCGCCTCGCCGCCCTCAGGGACGTGGCCCGCGAGACCGGCGCCACCCCCAACCAGGTCGTCCTCGCCTGGCAGCTCACCTCCGACCTCCCCATCATCCCCCTCGCCGGCGCCTCCTCGGTGTCCCAGCTGAACGAGAACCTCGCGGCCGTGGACCTGGAACTGACGTCGGATCAGCGCGCCCGGCTGGACGGGGCACCCGTGCCGGTCCGGGGGCGGTGATGGTCCTGGCTGCCCAGGACTCCGGTCCCCGGCGGCGGACTGACCGGGCGGCGGGCGTTCAGCCGCGTACCAGGAGTTGGAAGTCGAAGGCGTATCTCGACGCGCGGTAGATGTGGGTGCCGTACTCGACGGGGCGGCCGGTGACGTCGTACGCCGTGCGGCGCATGGTCAGGAGGGCGGCGCCCGGGGGTTCGTCGAGGAGGGTGGCCTCCTCGGGGGTGGCGGAGCGGGCGCCGACCGTCTGGTGGGCGCTGTGCAGGGTGATGCCGGCGGAGCGCAGGGCGCGGTAGAGGCCGGTGGTCTCCAGGCGGGGGGTGTCGGGGGTGAGGGCGTCCACGGGGAGGTAGTTGGTGAGGAAGGCGACCGGGAGGTCATGGGTGAGGCGGAGGCGTTCGAGGAGGGTGACCTCGGTGTGCTCGGGGACGCCGAGGGCGGTGGCGACCTCGGCGGGGGCCGGGACCGGCTCGTTGCGCAGGACGCGGGTGGCGGGCTGCTGGCCGGCCGACTCCAGGTCGTCGTAGAGGCTGCTCAGTTCGAGGGGGCGTCTGACCTGGCGGTGCAGGACCTGGGTGCCGACCCCTCTGCGGCGGACCAGCAGGCCCTTGTCGACCAGGGACTGGATGGCCTGGCGGACCGTGGGGCGGGACAGACCGAGGCGGTGGGAGAGGTCCACCTCGTTGCCCAGCAGGTTGCCCGGGGGCAGTGCCCCGCGTTCGATGGCGGCCTCCAGTTGCTGGGCGAGCTGGTGGTACAGGGGTACGGGGCTCGCGCGGTCCAGCGTGAAGTCCAGGGAAGCGAGGGCGGAGACGGGCGGGGCTCCGGTCGTCGCCACGGGGGCGCCTCCTCATCCTCGGCGGGGCACTCGGCGTTCTGATCAGGTCTACGGGCCGGTCCGATCAGGTCTACGGGTCGGTCCGATCAGAGATACGGACTGGTCCGATCAGAGATACGGGTCGGTTCGATCAGGGATACGGGCCGGTCGCCGCTGCTGTCAAGGCTTTGTACTTACATTCTGACAGTGTTCTGCACTGATGTCTTAACAAAGTATTGACAGTCGGCTCGGGAGGGGATTTGATCCCGGGCACTGGGTTCTCCCGTTCGCCGGAACCCTCGCCCTTTTCCCGGTCGCACAGTGAGGTGCAGGAAAGATGGATCGTTCCGCTCGTTCCCGCAGCATCACCCCCGCCCTGGCCGTCGCCGCTGCTGCGGCCCTGGCCCTCGCGGGCTGCTCCAGCAGCTCCGGCGGCAAGAAGGCCGAGGAGTCGGCGGCGGAGGGCGCCGCCGCGGGCAAGGCCACCACCCCCCGGATGACCGTCGCCCTGGTGACCCACCAGGCGCCCGGCGACACCTTCTGGGACATCGTCCGCAAGGGCGCCCAGGCCGCCGCCGACAAGGACAACGTCGAACTGGTCTACTCCGCCGACCCCAATGCCGGAAACCAGGCCAACCTGGTGCAGAACGCCATCGACCAGAAGGTCGACGGGATCGCCGTCACCCTCGCCAAACCGGACGCCCTCAAGGGCGTGCTCGCCAAGGCGAAGGAGGCGGGCATACCCGTCGTCGGCCTCAACTCCGGCCTCAGCGACTGGAAGCGGCTCGGCCTGCTGGAGTTCTTCGGGCAGGACGAGACCGTCGCGGGCGAGGCGCTCGGCAAGCGGCTGAACGAGGACGGCGCCGAGCGGGTCGTCTGTGTCATCCAGGAACAGGGCAACATCGGCCTCACCCAGCGCTGCGACGGAGTGAAGACGGCGTTCTCCGGCACCACCGAGATCCTCAACGTCAACGGCACCGACATGCCGTCCGTGATGTCCACCATCACCGCCAAGCTCCAGGAGGACTCCGCGATCGACCACGTCGTCACGCTCGGCGCGCCCTTCGCGCTGACCGCCGTACAGGCCGTCGACGAGTCCGGCAGCGCGGCCAAGATCGCCACCTTCGACCTCAACAAACAGCTCACCGGGTCCATCGAGCAGGGCGACATCGAGTTCGCCGTCGACCAGCAGCCCTACCTCCAGGGCTATCTCTCGGTCGACGGGCTGTGGCTCTACGAGAACAACGGCAACTACAGCGGCGGCGGCGAGCAGCCGGTGCTCACCGGACCCGCCTTCGTGGACCGGACCAACGTCGAGAGCGTCGCCGCGTTCGCCGAGAAGGGCACCCGGTGATGAGCGCCTCCCCGCAGGCCGCGCCGGCGCTGAGCACACCACCGCTCCCCGGCCCCCGGCCGGGCGACGGACGCACCCGGCGGCGCCCGCTCGCGCTGCGGCTGCTCGCCCGGCCCGAGATCGGGGTGTTCCTCGGGGCCGCCGCCGTGCTCGTCTTCTTCCTGATCGCCGCGCCCGCCGTCCGCCAGGGCGCCTCGATGGCCACCGTCCTCTACCAGGCGTCCACCATCGGCATCATGGCGCTGCCCGTCGCGCTGCTGATGATCGGCGGCGAGTTCGATCTGTCGGCCGGTGTCGCCGTGGTCACCTCCGCGCTGACCGCGAGCATGCTCAGCTATCAGCTGACCCTCAATGTCTGGACGGGCGTGATCGTCGCGCTCGTGGTGTCGCTCGCCGTCGGCGCGTTCAACGGCTGGATGCTGGTGAGAACCGGACTGCCCAGCTTCCTGATCACCCTCGGCACCTTCCTGATCCTGCAAGGTGTCAATCTCGCCGTGACCAAACTGGTCACCGGCAATGTCGCCACCGACGACATCAGCACCATGGACGGCTTCGACCAGGCCAGGGCCCTGTTCGCCTCCTCCTTCGACATCGGGGGCGTCGAGGTGAAGATCACCGTGGTGTGGTGGCTGGCCTTCGCGGCGCTGGCGACCTGGGTGCTGCTGCGCACCAAGTACGGCAACTGGATCTTCGCCGTCGGCGGGAACAAGGAATCGGCGCGGGCCGTCGGCGTCCCCGTCACCTTCACCAAGATCACCCTGTTCATGCTGGTCGGCTTCGGCGCCTGGTTCATCGGCATGCACAATCTGTTCTCCTTCAACACCGTCCAGTCCGGCGAGGGCGTCGGCCAGGAGCTGATCTACATCGCCGCGGCCGTCATCGGCGGCTGCCTGCTGACCGGCGGCCACGGCTCCGCCATCGGCCCGGTCTTCGGCGCCTTCATGTTCGGCATGGTGAACCAGGGCATCGTGTATGCCGGGTGGAACCCCGATTGGTTCAAGGCGTTCCTCGGTGTGATGCTGCTCGGGGCCGTGCTCATCAATCTGTGGGTCAGCCGTACGGCGACCCGGAGGTGAGGCGTGAGATGCGGCGCGAGGTGACGCCCGGGGTGCCGGGTGAGCTGCCGCCCGGGGTGGCGAGTGAGCTGCCGCCCGGGGTGACAGGTGAGACGCCACCCGGGGTGACGCCCGAGAGGCCGCAGGAGTCGATGCGAGAGACGACGGAAGAGGTGACGGAAGACATGACCGGCGACACCACCGGCACCCACGGGGCCGTCCTCCCCGACCCCCCGACCGCCCAGGACCGCCCGATCGTGGAACTGCGCGGGGCCGGCAAGTCCTACGGCAACATCCGCGCCCTGCACGGCGTCGATCTCGCCGTCCACCCCGGCCGGGTGACCTGCGTCCTCGGCGACAACGGGGCCGGCAAGTCCACCCTGATCAAAATCGTCTCCGGGCTGCACCAGCACACCGAGGGCGAGTTCCTGGTGGACGGTGAGCCCGTCCGCTTCGCCAGCCCCCGCGAGGCCCTGGACCGTGGCATCGCCACCGTCTACCAGGACCTGGCGACCGTGCCGCTGATGCCGGTGTGGCGCAACTTCTTCCTCGGCTCCGAGCTGACCCGGGGCCCCTGGCCGGTCCGCCGCCTCGACATCGCCCGGATGAAGCGGACCGCCGACGACGAACTGCGCAACATGGGCATCGTCCTCGACGATCTGGAACAGCCGATCGGCACCCTCTCCGGCGGCCAGCGCCAGTGCGTCGCCATCGCCCGCGCGGTCCACTTCGGCGCCCGCGTCCTCATCCTCGACGAGCCGACCGCCGCGCTCGGCGTCAAGCAGTCCGGCGTGGTCCTCAAGTACATCGCCGCGGCCCGCGACCGGGGCCTCGGCGTCATCTTCATCACCCACAATCCCCACCACGCCTATCTGGTCGGCGACCACTTCAGCGTGCTGCGCCTGGGCACCCTGGAACTCTCCGCCGACCGCAGCGAGGTCACTCTGGAAGAGCTGACCAACCACATGGCGGGCGGCGCCGAACTCGCCGCGCTCAAGCATGAGTTGTCGCAGGTCAGGGGGGTCGATGTGGCGGAGCTGCCAGATGCCCCCGACAGACCGGACGAACACAGCTGACCCTCCTGCGACCCTCGCCCCCTCTACCGCACCCGACGCCCCTGCGGCCCCTGACCCTTCTACAGCACCCGCCCCTCCCTGCGGCCCCTGACCCTTCTACCGCACCCGACCCCACCGTGACCCCCGCCCCCTCTACAACCTCCGAACCACCCCCACCACCCGCACCACCTGCACCCCCCGCACCACCTGCACCCCCCGCACCACCTGCACCCCCCCGCACCACCCGAAAGGAAGTCCTGACCATGCCCGCTGCCCTCGACCGGATCCGGGTCGGCTCGGCCCCCGACTCCTGGGGCGTCTGGTTCCCCGACGACCCGCGACAGGTCCCCTGGCGGCGTTTCCTGGACGAGGTCGCCGCGTCCGGCTACGAGTGGATCGAGCTGGGCCCCTACGGCTATCTGCCGACCGACCCGGCCGAACTCACCGAGGAAACGGTTCAGCGGAATCTGAAGGTCTCCGCCGGTACGGTCTTCACCGGCCTGCACCGCGGCCCCGCCGTCTGGGAGTCCACCTGGGAGCATGTCGGCCAGGTCGCCGAACTCACCCGGGCCATGGGCGCCCGGCACCTCGTGGTCATCCCGTCCTTCTGGCGCGACGACAAGACCGCCGAGATCCTGGAGCCGCCGGAGCTGACGGCCGAGCAGTGGGGCCACCTCACCCTGGGCATGGAACGGCTCGGACGCCAGGTGAAGGAGACGTACGGCCTGGACATCGTCGTCCACCCGCACGCCGACACGCATATCGACACCGAGGCCCATGTCGAGCGCTTCCTGGACTCCACCGACTCCGACCTGGTCAACCTGTGCCTGGACACCGGGCACTACGCCTACTGCGGCGGCGACAGCGTCAAGCTGATCGAGACGTACGGCGAGCGGATCGGCTACCTCCATCTCAAGCAGGTGGACCCGGCGATCCTCGCGGACGTCGTGGCCCACGAGGTCCCGTTCGGGCCGGCCGTCGCCCGTGGCGTGATGTGCGAACCGCCGTCCGGGGTGCCGGAACTGGAGCCGGTGCTGGCCGCCGCCCAGCGGCTCGGCGTCGACCTGTTCGCGATCGTGGAGCAGGACATGTACCCCTGCGAGCCGGACACCCCGATGCCGATCGCGGTCCGGACCAGGAAGTTCCTGCGGTCCTGCGGGGCGTGAGCGGAGTCGGCGCCGGATCGGCATGACGCCGGCGTCGGATCATCACGACGCCGGCCGGGGCCCGGACCGGGCGGCACCCTCACGGACGGCCCGCCGTGACCTCCCCCTCGGTCACCGGCCGTACCTCGTCGGTGTCGTCGTCGCGCCCCCGCCACCGTCCTCGTACCAGCCGGAAGACCCCCGCGGCGGTCAGCAGCAGGCCCGCCGACGCGGCGGCGACCGGGGCCGTGAGCCCCACCGCCCGCAGCTGGCCGCTGTCCGCCTCGGCGCGGTCCACCGCGAACTGCTGGGTGGCGGCCGTGAAGGCGAGCTTCTTCACATGGAGCAGGGTCACCGCGTCCGCCTCGGAACCCGGCGCGCGCAGGGTGCGCCGGGGGCCGAGCTGGGCGTAGAGGGTACGGCCCGTGGCCTGGTCGACGATCAGCTTGATCCCCTCATTGGAGTACCACTCCTCGGCCATGACCTGCGGTGTGTCCGGGAGCCCCACCAGCGCGCCCGGGACCTGGCGGGTGCCGACCTTCATCGGCGCGACCTCGCCGGTGAACACATACCCCTCGTAGCCGCGCACCTTCTGGGTGTCCTGGTAGGAGAGCATCACCGTGGTGTCACCGGTGCTGTCCCACCAGCGGTAGGCGCGCTTCTCCACGTCGAACGGGAACTTCAGATACGCCTCGCCCTCGTGGTACGGCTGCTCCTCGCAGCAGTGCACGGGCTCGTTGGTGCGCCGGTCGGTGACCCAGCGGGCGGTGGAGAAGTCCAGCGCGTCGTGCGGGTCGGCCGCCGGGAGCGACTTCTCGGTGTCGACGGTGGTCACCACGTCCCACACGGCGTTCCCGCTGCGCTCGCTGTCGGCCACGTCACCGCGCACCCGCTGGGTGACCGTGATCGGCTGGTCCTCCAGCGTCTCCGTCTCCGCGATGTCGAAGTAGCTGCCGGTGCCCTCGTAGACGGCGGTCACATCGATGTCGATGGGATTCACCGCCGCGCGTGGCTTCACGTACCACACCAGCATCGGCGCCAGGACGAGCAGGAACACACCGATGCCCAGCAGGACCAGGGAGAGGGGTGAGGCACTCCGGCGCATCCGGTACTCCCGTTTCGATACTCGACGACTCGTTCTACTGCCTACTGCCTACTGCCTACGGCTCTGCGACCTGCGGCCTAAGACCTGCGGCCTAAGACCTGCGGCCTAAGACCTGCGGCCTACGGCCTACGGCTCTGCTGCTTTTCGTGCGATCGCGCCATCGCTCGACTCCGCCCGCAGACCGTAGGAGCAGTCAGGGGGGCGCGTCTACGCACGTGGGTGACAAAACGGCGCCGAACGAGGCCGGCGGACACCCCCACCGGCCCGCAGCCACCGGGAGACCGTCCGACCCTCGTCCGGGTGCGTCCCACGGGCGTCCCGTGGCGGCCTGTGCCAGATTGCGTCGGGGGGAGGACGCGGAGGAAACCATGGCCCTGCACCAGACGAACCGCGACGACGAGGTGCCCTTCGACGACGTCTACTCGCTGCCCATCAGCGGGCGCGAGCTGCCGAAGTACCAGGTGCCCCGAGGGGTGTCCGAAGCCCGCGCGGTCAAGGCGCTGATCCACGACGAGCTGACCCTGGACGGCAACGCCTCGCAGAACCTGGCCACGTTCTGCACCACCTGGGCCGAGGCCGAGGTGCACGCCCTGATGGACGAGTGCCTCGACAAGAACATGATCGACAAGGACGAGTACCCGCAGACCGCCGAGATCGAGAACCGCTGCGTCCATATGCTCGCCGACCTGTGGAACTCACCCGAGGGCGCGCACACCCTCGGCTGCTCCACCACCGGCTCCAGCGAGGCGTGCATGCTCGGCGGCCTGGCCCTGAAATGGCGCTGGCGCGAGCGGCGCCGCGCGGCCGGGAAGCCCACCGACCGGCCCAATATCGTCACCGGCCCGGTGCAGGTCTGCTGGGAGAAGTTCGCCCGCTACTTCGACGTCGAACTGCGCCAGGTCCCCCTGGAACCGGACGCCCTGGGCCTGCGCGCGCACCAGCTCCGCGACCACGTCGACGAGAACACCATCGGCGTCGTCGCCATCCTCGGCGTCACCTACACCTGCGTCTACGAGCCGGTCGCCGAGATGGCCGCCGAGCTCGACCGTATCCAGGAGGAGACCGGCCTGGACATCCCCATCCATGTCGACGGGGCCAGCGGCGCCTTCGTCGCCCCCTTCCTCCAGCCCGACCTGGTGTGGGACTTCCGGCTGCCCCGCGTCGCCTCGATCAACGCGTCCGGCCACAAGTACGGCATGGCCCCGCTCGGCGTCGGCTGGATCGTCTGGCGCGAGGCCGATCTGCTCCCCGACGACCTGGTGTTCCGCGTCGACTACCTCGGCGGCGACCTGCCCACCTTCGCCCTGAACTTCTCCCGCCCCGGCGGCGAGGTAGTCGCCCAGTACTACAACCTGCTGCGGCTAGGTCACGAGGGCTACGCCCAGGTCCACGGCTCCTGCGCCACCACCGCCCAGATGCTGGCCGGCAAACTGCGCGACATGGGCCCCTTCACCGTGCTGCACGACGGACAGGAGGCGCTCCCGGCCGTCTCCTGGACCCTCACCGACCCCGCCTCGACCGCCTTCACCCTGTACGACCTCACCGACCAGCTGCGCCGCCGAGGCTGGCAGGTCCCGGCGTACCCGCTGCCCGCCAGCCGCGAGGACACGGTGATCGCCCGGGTCCTGGTACGGCACGGCATCGGCTACGACAAGGTGGTGCTGCTGGCCGAGGACATCCGCAAGGCGGTCGAACTGCTGTCGGCGGGCCGGGCGGCGCATGTGGCCGAGCAGCCGGGGTTCCACCACTGAAACAGCCCGGGTTCCACCACCGACGCGTCAGCTCATCCGCACCTCGTCGATCCGCACCGGCCGCCGCTCGTGCAGCGACAGCGTGCACGCCTCCGCGATCCAGCCCGCCTCCAGCGCGTCCGCGACCGTGCACGGGGAGGGCCGGGTGCCCGCCACCACCTCGGTGAACGCGGTCAGCTCGGCCCGGTAGGCGGCGGTGAACCGGTCCATGAAGAAGTCGTAGGGCACCCCCGCCGGGAAGGTCACCCCGGGCTCCACCGAGCGCAGCGGCAGCCGGTCCTCCCAGCCGACGGCGATCGAGTCGGTGAAGCCGTGCAGCTCCATCCGTACGTCGTACCCCCGCCCGTTGTGCCGGCTGTTGGACACCACCGCGAGGGTGCCGTCGTCCAGGGTGAGGACCGCGCCCGTGGTGTCGGCGTCGCCCGCCGCCCTGATGTAGTCGGCACCCCGGTTGCCGCCGGCCGCGTACACCTCGGTCACCTCACGGCCGGTCACCCAGCGGATGATGTCGAAGTCGTGCACCGAACAGTCCCGGAAGATCCCGCCCGACGCGGCCACATACGCGGCCGGCGGCGGCGCCGGGTCCAGCGTCGTCGACCGTACGGTGTGCAGGGCGCCCAGCGTGCCCCCGCGCACGGCCTCCCGCGCGGCGATGAACCCGGCGTCGAAGCGCCGGTTGTACCCGATCTGCACCGGCACGTCCGTGCCCGCGACGTCCTTGAGGACGCCGACCCCCTCGGCCATCGTGCGGGCGACCGGCTTCTCGCAGAACACCGGTACCCCCGCGTGCACCGCCGAGCGGATCAGACCGGGGTGGGCGTCGGTCGCGGCGGCGATCACCACACCGTCCACGCCCGCCGCGAGCACGGCCTCGGGCGAGTCCGCGACCTCGGCCCCGAACCGCTCGGCGGCGGCCTTGGCCGCGTCCGCGAACGGGTCGGCGACGACGAGCGACGTGACCGCGTCCAGTCCTGACAGGGTCTCGGCGTGAAAGGCGCCGATACGGCCGAGGCCGAGGATTCCGATACGCATACGGGGTGCAGCTCCTTGTGGGTGAGGGTCGTACGGTTTCGTTCAGGTTCGTTCAGTTCGTTTGGACGCTCAGTCCAGGCCACCCAGGACGTTCTGGTCCCAGTCGATCACCGACCCGGTCACCACGCCCGACCGGTCGGACAGCAGCAGGACCACGAAGTCGGCGATCTCGTCCGGGTGCCCCAGCCTGCCCAGGGGGAGCCGTTCGGCGGCCCGCTCGCGCCAGTCGTCGCCCGCGCCGTGGAAGGCGCGCTGGGTGGCGTCCTCGCCCTCCGTCGCGGTCCAGCCGATGTTCAGCCCGTTGATCCGGACCCGGTCCCAGCGGTGGGCGTGGGCGGCGTTGCGGGTGAGGCCGATCAGCCCGGCCTTGGCGGCGACATAGGGGGCCAGGAACGGCTGGCCGCCGTGCGCCGAGGACGTGATGATGTTGACGATCGTGCCGGGCGCCCCGCGCGCCACCATGTCCGCCACCGCCGCCTGCATGGTGAAGAACGGCGCCTTCAGATTGATCGCGACATGCGCGTCGAACAGCTCCGGCGTGGTGTCCAGGAGCGTGCCGCGCGAGGTCAGCCCCGCAGAGTTGACCAGGCAGTCGATCCGGCCGTACGCGGCGACCACCCGTGCCACCGACCCCTTGGCCTGCTCGGCGTCGGCCAGGTCGGCCCGTACGAACAGAGCCTCACCGCCCGCCGCCGTCAGCTCGGCCACCAGAGCCTCACCCGCCTCCGGCCGCCGTCCGGACACGCCGACGACCGCGCCCTCCCGGACGGCGGCCCGCGCGATGGCGGCCCCCACGCCCTGAGTACCGCCACCCACCAGGACGACCTTGTCGTCGAGAAGTCCCATGGTCCGCACCTTTCCTCTCGGCCTTCCTCTTCCCGCTCAGCTCGTACGGCGTTCGGCCGCCGCCCGCAGCGCGTCCCGCAGCGACCGCGGCGGCCACTGTTCGGCGAGGGCCCGCCGCACCAGATCCGCCTGCGCGGGCGGGGCGAGACCGTCGACCGGCTCGTCCCTGTCGAGGCTGGTGGGGAAGGGGTAGCCCTCGGCGCTCGCGGCGATCACGTTCGCCAGCCGCCGTTCGTCCATGCCGTCGGCGCGCCGCTGGAGCAGCACCGGATACACGGCGTTGACCACCGCCTCCCGGTCCACCGTCTCCATCGCCCGCCCGAACGCCGACGAGATCTGGAGCAGATTGGCCATCCGGCGCACCTCCCGCGAGCGATTGGCGCCCGCCGCGTGGAACAGCGCCGGATTGAAGAACACCGCGTCACCCTTGGCGAGCGGAATCTGTACGTGGCGCTCCTCGAAGTACGCCCGGAACTCCGGCCGCCGCCAGGCCAGATACCCGGGCTCGTACGTCTGCGAGTACGGCAGATACATGGTCGGACCCGTCTCCACCGGCATGTCGCCGTGCGCGACCGCGCCCTGGAGGGTGAGCGCGGGGGAGAGGCGGTGGACGTGCGCCGGGTAGCGGGCGGCCTGCGCGTCGGACAGGAAGCCCAGGTGGTAGTCCCGGTGCACGCTCTGCGCGGCGCCGCCGGGATTGACCACGTTCACCTGCGAGGTGACCTGGTAGCCGGGGCCGAGCCAGGCGTCCGACACCAGCGCGAGGACCTCGTTGGCGTAGTAGTCGGTGAACGCCTCGGGGTCGCGCAGGGCCGTCTTCTCCAGCGCGTTCCACACCCGGTCGTTGTCGCCGGGCCGGGCGAAGTGGTCCCCGGCGCCGCCGCCCGAGGCACGCTGCCCGGCGATCAGGGCCGTGAACACCGCCGAGAGCCGGTCCAGCACCGCCGCGTCGGCGAACGCCCCGCGGAACACCACGACGCCGGGGCCGTCGGTGAGGGCCCGGACCAGCTCGGCCTGGAGCGCGCGGCGATCGGCGGGCAGCCGCTCACCGTCGTACACCGGGACGTTCCGCTCCACGGACCGGGCGTGCGGGTGGGCGGCGGCGTCCGTGGTGCGCTCGACCAGGGCGCGGAAAGCGTCGAGGGCGCAGTCCCGGTCGGAGAACCAGGTACCGGAGGTGGTCGGGGACATCGCCGTCCTTTCCATGAGGGGGGGCGCCTTTTCCATGACAGGGGCCACGCGGCCCTGTCATTGTTGTCAGCACAAACCCCTCGAACAACCAGCAGGAAGCCATCAAAAACCCCTCAAGGAGTCGGCGTATGGGCCACCCCTTCCCGATCCGGGAGATCGCACGTCAGGCCGGGCTGAGCGAGGCCACCGTGGACCGGGTCCTCAACGGCCGCGGCGGGGTCCGGGAGAGCACCGCGCACGAGGTGCGGCGGGCCATCGCCGACCTCGACCGGCAGCGCACCCAGGTCCGCCTCGTCGGCCGCACCTTCATGGTCGACATCGTGATGCAGGCCCCCGAACGGTTCAGCACCGCCGTACGCGCCGCCCTGGAGGCCGAACTGCCCGCGCTGCACCCGGCGGTGCTGCGCTCCCGCTTCCACTTCCGCGAGACCGGCCCGGTCCAGGAACTGGTGCGCACCCTGGACCGGATCGCCCGGCGCGGCTCGCAGGGCGTGATCCTCAAGGCGCCCGACGTCCCCGAGGTCACCGAGGCGGTCGGACGGCTCACCGCGGCCGGCGTCCCGGTCGTCACGCTGGTCACCGACCTGCCCGCGAGCACCCGCCTCGGCTATGTCGGCATCGACGACCGCGCGGCCGGGGCGACCGCCGCGTACCTGATGGGCCAGTGGCTGGGCGACCGCCCCGGCAACATCCTCACCAGCCTCAGCAGCGGTTTCTTCCGCAACGAGGAGGAGCGCGAGATGGGCTTCCGCGCCGCCGTGCGGGCCCGGCACCCCGAGCGGATCCTGGTCGAGATCACCGAGGGCCAGGGCCTGGACGCCACCCAGTACGAGCTCGTACACGCCGCCCTGGAGCGGGATCCGGACATCCGGGCCGTCTACTCCATCGGCGGCGGCAACATCGCCACCCTGCGCGCCTTCGCCGACCTCGGCCGCGACTGCGCGGTGTTCATCGCCCACGACCTCGACCACGACAACACCCGCCTGCTGCGCGAGCACCGGCTGTCCGCCGTCCTCCACCACGATCTCCGTACCGACCTGCGCGAGGCGTGCCACCAGGTGATGCGGGCCCATGGCGCGCTGCCGCCCGCGGGCCCCACCCTGCCGTCCGCGATCCAGATCGTGACGCCCTTCAACATGCCGCCGGCCGCCCCTACGCCTCCAGGACGTCAGCCGCCCCCACTTCTGGCACCTCCGGCACGCTGACCCACACCCCGCGCCGCGCCGACCGCTCCATCGTGTCCAGGAGGACCGCACCGCGTACGGCGTCCTGGAGCGTGGCCCCGTACGGGGTGTCCTCGGCGATCGAGCGCAGGAACCGGTACGCCTCGATCACCTTGAGGTCGTCGTAGCCCATGGCGTTGCCCGCGCCCGGCTGGAACGCGCCGAACTCGCCCGCGCCCGGACCCACGTACACCGTGCTGACCGGCTGGTCCTGATAGGCGGCGCCCCGGCTCACGCCCAGCTCGTTCATCCGGCGGAAGTCCCAGAAGACCGCGCCCTTCGTGCCGTGCACCTCGAAGCCGTAGTTGTTCTGCTCGCCGACCGAGACCCGGCACGCCTCCAGCACGCCCCGCGCCCCGGAGGCGAAGCGCAGCAGACAGCTCACGTAGTCGTCGTTCTCGACCGGGCCCATGGCGCCGCCCGCCGCCCGGGAGTGGCCCGCCGTGGCCCCGGCCGGACGCGCCCGCTCGGGCACGAAGACGGCCGTGTCGGCGGTGAGGGCGGTGATCTCGCCGAGCAGGAACCGGGCCAGGTCGACGCCGTGCGAGGCCAGATCGCCGAGCACCCCGCTGCCGCCGCGCGCCCGCTGGTAGCGCCAGGTCAGGGCGGAGTCCGGATGCGCCGCGTAGTCGCTGAACAGGCGGACGCGAACATGGGTGACCGTGCCGATCCCGCCGGAGGCGATCAGCTCACGGGCCGCCTCCACGGCGGGCGCGTTGCGGTAGTTGAAGCCCACCGTGCCCTGCACCCCGGCCTTGGCCACCGCGTCGGCGACCGCCCGCGCGTCCTCGGCGTTCAGCCCGACCGGCTTCTCGATCCACAGGTGCTTGCCCGCCTCGGCCATCGCGACGCCGATCTCCCTATGCAGGAAGTTCGGCGCGGTGACGCTGACCGCCCGTACCCGTGGATCGGCCGCCACCTCCCGCCAGTCCCGGGCCGTCCCGGTGAACCCGAACTGCCGCGCCGCCTCCTCGGCCCGCCCCGGCACCTCCTCCGCGACCAGCACCAGCTCCGGCCGCAGCGCCAGCTGCGGGAAGTGGTGCCGGACCCGGGCGTACGCCTGGGTGTGCACCCGGCCCATCCAGCCGAAACCGACGACGGCGACACCGCACGCTTCCACCATCATGGCCACCTCTCTTGGACCGGTCCAGAAACTCGCCGGCCCCGATCAGCACCATCCTGGCCGGAACCGCACCGGCCACGATCAACACTATCCAGGCCGGAACCGCACCGGCCACGATCAGCATCATCCGGGCCGGTGTCAACCCTCCCCGAGTATCGCCTCAGCCCTCGACCGGGCTCCTCGCCGGCCTTCGCTTCGGCCCTTTGACAACCCGTGTGCCGCATGGAACGGTCCATCCATGCCTCGACCGCCGACCATCCGCGATGTCGCCTCGCACGCCGGAGTCTCCAAGTCGCTGGTCTCGCTGGTGCTGCGCGGCTCCGACCAGGTGAGCCCCGAACGCCGGGACGCCGTGCTGCGGGCCGTACGCGAACTGGGCTACCGGCCGAACGCCGCCGCCCGCAGCCTCAGCGAACGCCGTACCCGCACCATCGGCGTGCTCCTGAACGACCTGCGCAACCCATGGTTCGTGGAACTGCTCGATGGCCTGAACTCCCTCCTGGACGCGGCGGGCCTGCACATGCTGCTCGCCGACGCCCGCCTCGGCCGCCGCGCCGGGCACGACCTCACCGGCCCGTTCCTCGACCTCGGCGTCGACGGCCTGGTCGTGGTCGGCACCCTGCCCGACCCGGCCGCCCTCGACCCGGTGGCCGGCCGGCTCCCGCTGGTCGTCGCGGGCGCCCGCGAACCGGTCCCGGACGGGGTGGACCTGGTCGCCGGTGACGACGAGACGGGCATCCGGCTGATCACCGAGCATCTGATCGGCCTCGGCCACCGGCGCATCGCGCATCTCGCCGGGTACGGGGCGGTCGGCGCCCTGCGGCTGCGCGGCTTCGAGGCGACGATGCGGGCCCACGGACTGGCCGGGGGAGTGCTGGTCGAGCCCTGCGACCTCACGGAGGAGGGCGGTCACCGGGCGGCCGTCCGGCTGCTGGCCCGCCCCGACCGCCCCGACCGCCCCACGGCGATCCTCGCCGCCAACGACATCGCGGCCGTCGGCGCGCTCTCGGCGGCCCGGGACCTGGGGCTCGACGTGCCGGGGCAGGTGTCGGTGGCGGGCTACGACAACACCAGCATCGCCAAGCTGCGGCACGTATGGCTGACGACGGTCGACAACGCGGGCCACGAGATGGGCCGCCGGGCGGCCCGCTGCCTGCTCGACCGGCTGGAGACACCGACGCCCGGGGCCACGGGCCGGCTGCACCTGACGGCGCCGCGCCTGGAGATACGCGGTACGACCGCCGGGCCGGGGACCGACCGCCAGGGGCGGTGAGGGCCGCCCCTGGCGCTCAGGGCCTGACGGTCAGGAGGCAGCGACCGGAAACGAACAATCGGAGACTGATCGAACGATCAGAGATTGATCGAGTACACCTTCCGCAAGGTCTCGTGCACGGTCCACGTCGTCCGGTCGCCCGCGCGCAGTACCGCCAGGTCGCCGGGGCCGACCGTCAGCGTCGGCCCGTCCTCGAAGTCGATCGTGGCCGACCCGCTGAGCACGACGAAGAGTTCGTCCGCCTCGGTGTCGGTGACCACCCCGGGGGTGATCTGCCAGATGCCGCGGAGCTGTCGGCCGTCCTGCGACTCCCAGACGACCTTGCCGGTCACCTCGGGGGTACCGGAGACGATCTGGCCGGGGTCGAGCGGCTCGGGTTCGAGAACGGCGTCGGGGACGTGCACGGCGAAGCTGTGGTTCATAGGGCGACCCTAGTCAGCGGCGCGCGGCGGCGACCTGGACACACTGTCCGCGATCGACCCCCGCCGCCGGACACTCCGTCACCCGGCCGGCGGACTGATCACCTGATCACTCCACGACCCTCCGACCCTCTGACTGCTTGATCACTCGGTCATGTTGATCACTCGGTCAGGCCATGCCACCGATCTCACTGCGTCCGCATCCGCCGGGCGCCCCCCGACTTCGGCCCCCGCCCCCGCAGCAACTCGAAGCACGTACCGATCACCAGCGACTGCACCAGCGCGGCCACGGCGATCCCCGCGCCGTACACCGCCGTCGGCAGCTCCGTCTCGGTCGCGGCCAGCGGCATCACACCCAGCAGCGAGGTCGGGGCGGTGAGGAAGACGGGCCAGACGCCGATGAACCCCGGGTCGTCGCTCAGCAGGACGACCCCCGCCGTCACGGCGACCGACGCGCCGACGGCGCTCAGGTACACCGCCGAGGCGGGATTGGCGACGGCGAAGCGGAACAGCGTACGACGGTCCATCAGGACTCCCCGGGTGCGTGGCACGGCGTGGTCAGGTCTCCATCGTCCGCCCGGGGCGTGGGCCGGGTCGTGAGTAGCCGTACTCAGATCGTTTCTGTTCGTTCGCGCCCGCGCGGCACGGCCAGGCTGAGTACGTTGGCGATCACGATCGCCCCGATGCCCGCCCACTCGGCCACGCCGAGCCCCTGCCCCAGCACCATCCAGCCGACCACCGCGGCGAGCAGCGGATTGACGCTCATGAACAGCCCGAAGGTCTGCGCGGGCACCCGGCGCAGGGTGAACAGATCCGCCAGATAGGGCACCGCGGACGACAGCACCCCCGCCACCACCGCACACCCCAGCGCCCCGGCGGTGGGCGGCCGGTGGAGCACCACCAGCACCCCCACCGGCAGGAACATCAGCGCCGAGACCGCCGCCGCGGCACCGGACCCCTGCGCCCCGGGCAGCCGCCTGCCGACCGTGCGGTTGAGCAGGATGTACGACGCCCAGCAGCAGGCCGCCAGCAGGCCCAGGCCCAGGCCCAGATGGTCGGCGGAGGGCCGGGGCCGCATCAGCACCAGCACGCCCGCCGCCGCGATCAGCGCGCAGCACGCGTCCAGCCGGCGGCGCGCGGCGGCCAGCGCTATGGCCAGCGGTCCGAGGAACTCCAGGGTGACGGCCAGCCCGAGCCCGACCCGGTCCACGGCGGTGTAGAGGCTGAGGTTCATCGTCCCGAAGACGACCGCCAGCAACAGCACCGGCCACCACTGCCCCCAGGTGAACTCCCGCAGCCGTGGCCGGCCGACGGCGAGCAGCACGGCGGCGGCCACGTACTGCCGAACGGCCACCACCCCGACCGGCCCGAGCACCGGGAAGGCGAGCGCGCCGACGGCGGCCCCGAACTGGTTGGACAGCCCGCTGCCGGTCATGATGACCACCCCGGCGAGCCGCCCCCGGGCGGAGCCGGACGCCGGGGGACGCGGGACACGCCGCGCGGCCCGCGCGCGTACGGCAGAAGGACGCATCCCCCGATCGTGCGCCCGCCGGACACATGCGCAAAATGCATGGGACTGACGATCTATACGCTGGACGTATGGATCATAGGGATCTGGAACTGCGCCAACTGCGCTGTCTGGTGGCGATCGTGGACGAGGGCGGCTTCACCGACGCGGCCCACACCCTCGGCGTCTCCCAGGCCGCGGTCTCGCGCACCCTGGCCGGGCTGGAGCGGTCGCTGGGCGTCCGGCTGCTGCGGCGGACCTCGCGCGAGGTGGCGCCGACGCCGACCGGGCTGCGGGTGGTGGCGCACGCCCGCCGGGTGCTCGCGGAGGTGGACGACCTGGTCGGCGAGGCGGCCTCGGGGCGTGTCCGGCTGCGGATCGGATACGCCTGGGCCGCGCTCGGCCGGCACACCGTGCCCTTCCAGCGCCGCTGGAGCGCCGCCCACCCGGAGACCGAACTGCACCTGGTGCGCGCCAACTCGCCCACGGCCGGCCTGCTGGAGGGCACGTGCGAGGTCGCGGTGGTGCGCAGACCGGTCGACGAACGGCGCTTCGGCTCCGCGCTCGTCGGCCTGGAACGCCGACTGTGCGCGCTGCCCGCCGGTGACCCGCTCGCCCGCCGCCGCTCGGTGCGCCTCGCGGACCTGTCCGGGCGCCGGCTGCTGGTCGACCGGCGCACCGGGACCACCACCCCCGAACTGTGGCCGCCGGACGCCCGTCCGCAGACGGAGGAGGTCCACGACGTGGACGACTGGCTCACGGTCATCGCGACCGGCCGCTGCGTGGGCGTCACCGCCGAGTCCACCGCCCACCAGTACCGGCGCCCCGGCGTCGTCTACCGCCCGGTGCGCGACGCGGAACCGGTCGCCGTACGCCTGGCGTGGTGGCGGGACGACCCGCACCCGGCGACACCCGCGGTGATCGAACTGCTCAGCACGCTGTACCGCACCGCCTGACCCCCACCTCATTCACCATCCACTTATATAAGCGACGGGTGATACTGTATGCCCATGCACGCCTTCGATGTGCTCGGCGACCCCGTGCGCCGCCGGATCCTGGAGCTGCTCGCGGACGGCGAGATGACGTCCGGGGCGGTCGGCGAGGTCATCCAGGAGGAGTTCGGCATATCGCAGCCGGGCGTCTCGCAGCATCTGAAGGTGCTGCGGGAGAACGGTTTCGCGACGGTACGCCCCGAGGGCACCCGGCGCCTGTACGCGGTGAACTCCGAGCCACTGCGGGACGTCGATGTCTGGCTGGACCGTTTCCGCCGCTACTGGACGCCCCGACTGGACGCCCTGGGCACCGAACTGGCCCGCGGCAGACGCGAACGCCGCCTGCGCGGCGAGGAACCACCGAGGAGTACCCCGTGATCGATGTGAACCACCAGATCAACACCGTGCACCGCACGGTCGGCAAGCGCGTCTTCAAAGCGGGCGAGGCGCGGATCGTCACCATCGGCCAGTCCTACGACGCCCCGCTCGACGACGTCTGGGACGCCTGCACCAACCCGGAGCGGCTGCCCCGCTGGTTCGCCCCGGTCACCGGCGACCTCAAGCTCGGCGGCCGGTACGCGGTCCAGGGCAACGCCTCCGGCACCATCGAGCGCTGCGACCCGCCCAAGGGCTTCTTCGCCACCTGGGAGTACGGCGGCGAGGTCAGCTGGATCGAACTGCGCCTGACCCCCGAGGGCGACGAGCGCACCCGCTTCGAGCTGGAGCACATCGCCCATGTGGACGAGGAGCGCTGGGCGCAGTTCGGCCCCGGAGCCGTCGGCGTCGGCTGGGACCTCGCCGTCATGGGCCTCGCCCTCCACCTCGGCGGCGCCCCCGCCGTCGACCCCGCCGCCTTCGAGGCCTGGGGCGCCTCCGACGAGGGCAAGTCCTTCGTCACCGCCGCGAGCGAGGGCTGGTACGAGGCCAACGTCGCCTCCGGCGAGAGCGTCGAAGCGGCCCGCGGCGCGGCCGACCGCACCGCCGCGTTCTACCGGGGCGAGGGCCCCGGCCACGAGCCGGAGAGTGCCGGACCGGGCACGGACGCCTGACCCGCGAGCCGCCGCCCCACCACCCGACGAAGGGCCTCACAAACTTCCACCCGTGAGGCCCTCCGACACCGTCGGACCTCAGGATTTGAACCTGCGACCCCTTGACCCCCAGGAGCGCGAGTCACCTGGATTATCCATACATAACGGAACATCCTCACTGGGTGCCGTGGCGGCGTGCTTCTTCCGCTTTGCTCTGCAGATCGTGGATGATCCGCCACCATCGCCGGGAGCCATGGGTGTACCGGTTCTCCTCGCCGATGGGATGCCAGTCCGCCAGTTCGCTCAGCCGGGAGCTGAGCACCTCGACGTCAACGCGGTCGTAGCGGCCCCGCCCGGTGTCCAGCTGCTGAGCGATGTGGTGGAGACGGTGTGCCGCACGGTAGTAGGAGAGCTGGGTATCGGTCAGTCTGCGCGCCGCGTAGCCGCCACACTTGCTGCACCAGTCGAAGTCGTCCCGTGCGGCCAGATCCGAGACGGTCAGCAGGTCGTCCCCGGCGACGACACCGCGCTCGCGGGAGTGCCGGCACAGTGGCGAGTGGCCCTTGCCTTCGTACCGCGGATCAGCGTTCACGGCGTACACCTGGACTTCGGCCAGGACACCCAGCGGAATCCCGCTGCCGCCGCTCCACCGGTCCTCGGTGGGCTGTTCGAACGGTTCGAGGTCCAGCTGCCTGTCGGTGAGCAGCCCCTGCCACACCGCGTGGGGCAGAGTGCGGGCATGTCCGTCGCGGTCGTGTCCGCCATCGAGGGTCCGCAGGTCGGGGACGCCGCGGGCCATGGCGAGGAGGCGCAGGTTGCGTTCCCTGTCGCGGTCGTCATAGGCCAGCCAGGCAGCGCTCCGCGCCCCTGCGGCGAGACCCAGTTCCGCACCGAACCGGGGGTCCTGCACGTCGTGAACGTCCTGGGGCCAGATACCGCCTTCCGATGGGGGCCTCGGTCCGACCTCCGCCACCCATGGCTCGATCACACTGGCGGGAAGGTCCGAGGCACCAGCGACGATGGCACCCTGCCAGCCCTGGGCAAGCCGTGTCTCCACGACGGCCAGGGGCAGAGTCTCGACCCCGCCGCTGGGTGAGAAGACAATGTAGAACGGTTCGGTGTGGGGCACGGCCGTGTGCAGTGCACGCAGGTGGTCCCCCGTGACGGGGCGCCGGTCGAAGACGGGCGTGTCGTCGAAAATCCCGGGCCGGATATGGCTCGGTCGCCTGCTCGTACCGGCAGCCGCCACCCGGTCCTCCCCCTCGGCGTGAGTGCCAGCGTCGACCATGCCTCCGTGAGCGGTGAGCCGGTCGGCGACAAGGGCAGGGGCTCGGAGTGTGACGGTACGGCGTCCCCAGTCGGCATCGGTGAGGCAGGTGACCAGGGCACCGATGGTCCACGGGTCCAGCGCGTCGAGGAAGCCGCCATCGCCCCGGCGGGTGCGCTCGTTCCGGATCTCCGGCAGCCGGACGGTCACCAGCCGTGCGGGGGCGGAGCTCTCAGCAGCAGCGGCACGGGCCTGTTCCTCCCAGGACCCGACGAGGGCCTGAGCACCGGCGAGGGCTTGGTCGTATCCCTTCCGGTTGCTCCGCATCCGAGGCAGGAGGCTGTGGGCGATGTACGAGCGTTCGCGGGGGTCGTCCCAGCCGCGCTCGGCTTCGCTGCGCCACTTGTGCCACAGCTTCCTCAGTTCGCCAGCGATCTCCTGGCTCTTGCCGAGCACCGTGAACGCCTGATCATTCACCGGAAGTTCCGGATCGTTCATCCCGGCCACCGCGGCGGCGGCCAGAAGCCCGTCCGGATCGACGAACTGCGCCGCTTGCGTCCGCAGGGTCTCCAGGTACCGCTCCTTCAAGGCCAACTTGGGCTTCGCCCACTCCTCCAGCCAGGGAAACCTGGTCGCGGTGGCCTGTGCCCGGTGCAGGCTTGTCGCCGCGCCGCGCCACGTGGAAAGCACCAGGTCCCGAAGCTGTTCGGCATCCTCACGGACCTCCCGCTCGTCAAGGACCTCTTCCCCGTCTTCATCCGCGTCCTCGGAGGGAGAACGCAGAAGACCAGCCGCAGCCCTCACCTCCTCTTCATCCCAGCGCTCGTCCTCGTCAGGCGCCGTGTACGACTGCAACTGATAGAGAAGCCCAGGTCCACCGAGCGACTCCAGAAAGACACCGAGTCCAGTCGTCGGCCGCGCCCAAGAACCCCACTCCGCACAGCGGGCGCACATGCGATTGACCATCGCCGCGTCCAACGGAACCCGAGCCACAACCACCTCGCTCGTGCGTAACTGGGTACAGCTCGTCGAGGCGTGCAGCTTGGCATTCCTGCCTTTGGCCGAGTAGGCCGTGACCACTGTTCCCTCGAACGGACCGAGCGGGACATCAGCGGTCAGCGCGTGATCGCGCACGGAACTCCCCTATCCTCGTGGGCTTGCGAGCCTAGGCCCAGGCACTGACAGCGCCGCTCGTTCGGGGCCTTCCGCTGGTCCGCGTGCACCGAGACGCCCAAGGCGCGTCGCGTCACTGTCGTTGATGCGCCTTCTTCGACCTCGCCGAGACACTCATCACGGTGTGCAGCGCTCCCGTCACTTCGGCAGATGCGCGGAGAGAAAGGGAGCAAGGAGTGCGAACAGTGCGTCGGGGCGGTCGAGGGGGATGATGTGGCCGCAGTCCTGGAGATGGTGTCCGACCAGGTCATCGGCGATGGGACGGAGCTGGCCTTCGAGCCCGGTGCCGACGGGGTGGGAGCCGATGGCCATGGTGGGCATGGTCAGCCGAGCCGTCGCGACAGCTTCCTGGATCTGCTGGGCGCTGGTGGGCAGGGCCCGGTAAGAGGAGAACGCGCAGCGCAGGGCCTCGCTCCCGGTGTACGCGTGGACGAAGGCCGCACGGATGTCGTCGGGTACTCCTCGCCCGAGCGTCCCCGAGTCGAGGAACCAGTCGATGTACGGGGCCTCGTTGCCGGCCAGGACGGTCTCGGCGAGGCCGGGGACGGCGTGGAAGCCGAACCACCACGGGGCGCCGCCCGCGACGACGTGTTCTGCTCCGGGCAGGCGGCCGAGCAATGCCTCCATCACGACCAGGCACCGGACGCGGCCGGGCCGGCGCAGCGCGAGCAGGACGGCGGGGGCGGTGCCCGCGTCGATGCCGACCACCGCTGCCGAGGGCTCGCCGAGTGCGTCGAGCAGCCCTTCGGCGTCGGCGGCGAGGGTGCCCGCGTCGTACCCCTCGACGGCACGTGCACTGGCACCGAAGCCTCGAAGGTCCGGGGCGATGACCCGGTACCGCCCAACCAGTCGTCCCATGATGCCGCTCCAGAGTTGCCAGGTGTGCGGGAAGCCGTGCAGCAGGAGAACCGCAGGTCCCTCCCCGGCGATTGCGACGTTGAGTTGGACGCCGTTCGTCGTGATGCGGTGCAGGTGGTGTGCGGTAGTGGCGGGCATGACAGCTCCTCGGATGGTTACCATTGGTGACCATAAAACGATAGGTAACCGTCCGCCTGCTTCCTAGACGGCACTTTCAGGGAAGGTGGTGAGCCACAGGTGACCAACCGAGGTGCCGGGGCCGCTGGTCGTGGGGTATGCGGCGATCTGTTCGATCCGCGGTGTCCGACGCGGCAGCTGCTGGACCGCATCGGCACGAAGTGGACGTCCATGGCTGTCAAGACGCTCGCCGATGCCGCACCGGACGAGGTGCGCTTCGCGGAGCTGAGACGCCGGATGCCCGGCGTCTCGCAGAAGATGCTGTCCGTGACGCTGCGAAGCCTGACCCGCGACGGGCTGGTGTCGCGCCGGGTCGAACCGACCGTGCCGCCGCGGGTCTTCTACCGACTCACCGGACTCGGGCTGTCATTGGAAGGAGCGCTCGCGGGACTGCGGACCTGGGCGGAGGAGCACATGGCCGAGATCGACCGCGCCAACGAAGCCGCCGACCAGGAGGCCGATGAGGGGTAGGCCGGCCGGTTCCGCGCTCAGCGCCGGTGGCTCGGGTACTCGATGCAGTCGGCATCGCCGCCCTGGCACCACGTAGCGGATGTCGCCGACGCAGTGGCCGGCGACGAAGGACCTGGTGAAGGACGACGGGGAGATGGTGTCCGAGAACAGCATCTCCCGGTTCCGCCCGGAGCATGCCAAGATCCTCAATCCGACCCTCGACGGCACCCATCCGCGATGGCTCTTATCCGAAGGCGGGCATGATCCGGTCGTGGATCAGCTGGAGCTGTTCGCGGGCTCCGGGGATCTGGGGCAGGTCCCGTCCCGTGAACGCGTTCACCAGGGTCCGGTCGGTGACCGCGCAGATCATGTGGTTGACGCCCGACGGCTGGATCTGGGTACGGATCTTCTCCAGGCATGCCTCGGGCGTCCCCGACACCGACAGCCGCTCGGCCACCTCCGGGGAGGTCAGTTCGATGCCCCTGGCCAGGTCCCCGGTGCTGGTTCGCCGACGCCGGAGTCCAGGTCCACGTCCTGCGCAGGATCGCAGGCCACGGATCACTGACCACCACCCGGCGCTACCTCCACCCGGACGTCCACAAGATCACCGCCGCCGGAGCGGCGCTCTCCGTACACCTCAGCGTGCTGCGCGCACCATGCACGCTGCCGAGCCCCATCGTCATGACCCGCTGACCCGCTGACACCGGTCAAGGGCTCTGGTCCCCAACTGGTTCCCAGGAACGATCAAGGGCCGGTCTCGGATCTCTCCGAAACCGGCCCTGATCTGCGACTGTCTCCAGTCGGGACGACAGGATTTGAACCTGCGACCCCTTGACCCCCAGTCAAGTGCGCTACCAAGCTGCGCCACGTCCCGATGCCTGCCGCGCGTATCGCGCGAACGTGCGGATCAAGACTACCCCATGTGCAGGGCGCGTCCGGCCGCTGATCAGCCGCGCCGCGCGGACCATAGCGGCGTGCCCGTGAACGACACTCCCGCATCCCGCCGGTCCCCAACACCCCGTACGTGCATCGGCGTCACGCCCCTTGCTCCCCTCGGTCCCCGCTGCTATCTAACTGTTAGGAAAGTTTCCTTACGAACCGATCGCGACTCGACCGCGACCCGACCGTGAATCAACCACGCGTCGAGCATGCGTCGAGCACGGGACGAGCACGCGTCGAGTTCGCCACGACCGAGACGGAGATCATGGTGATTCCCCCACGCACCACCCGGTCGCGCCTGTGGGCGCGGTCCGCTCTCCTCGCAACAGCCCTGACGGGCGCGCTCCTCACCCCCCATGCCGCCGCCGCACCCGGCGACCAGGGCGCCGTGCCCCCCGGCACCCCGGTCGGCATCAACGGCCGGCTCGCGGTCTGCGGCACCAAGCTGTGCAACCAGTACGGCAAACCCATCCAGTTGCGCGGCATGTCCAGCCACGGCACCCAGTGGTACCCGCAGTGTCTGACCTCCGGCTCGCTCGACGCCCTCGCCGGGGACTGGAACGCCGATGTGCTGCGCGTGTCGACGTACGTCCAGGAGGGCGGTTACGAGACCGACCCGCGCAAGTTCACCGACCTCGCCCATCGGCTCATCGAGGACGCGACCAGCCGGGGCCTGTACGTGATCGTCGACTGGCACATGCTCAGCCCCGGCGACCCGCACTTCAACCTCGCCCGCGCGCGTGCCTTCTTCACGGAGATCGCGAACCGGCACAAGGACAAGCCCAACGTCCTCTACGAGATCGCCAACGAACCTTCCGGTGTCTCCTGGAGCACCATCAAGTCCTACGCCGAGCAGATCATCCCGGTGATCCGGAACATCGACTCCGACGCCCCCGTACTGGTCGGCACCCGGGCCTGGTCCTCGCTCGGGGTCTCCGAGGGCGCCAACGAGAACGAGGTCATCGGCAACCCGGTCAATGCCGCCAACATCATGTACACGTTCCACTTCTACGCGTACTCGCACCGCGACGAGTACCTGAACACCCTCTCCCGCGCGGCGGACCGGATCCCGGTGTTCGTCACCGAGTTCGGCACCCAGAACTACGCCGGTGAGGGCGCCAACGACTTCGCCATGTCCCAGCGGTACCTCGATCTGATGGCCGCCAAGAAGATCTCCTGGGTCAACTGGAACTTCTCCGACGACGGCCGCTCCGGCGCCGTCTTCAAGACCGGCACCTGCAACGCGGGCGGCCCCTGGACCGGCATCGCCCCGCTGAAACAGGCCGGTGTCTGGATCCGTGACCGCATCCGGACCCCGGACGCCTTCCCGACCGGCTGACCCGAACGGCCCCGTACACACCCCGTACATATAGGGCACCGCCCCGGACCGCGCACCCCCCCCGCGCGCTCCGGGGCGGTGCCCTTTGCGGACTCTGTGTCCATGGACCGAGACCGGTTCGTGGACGTGGTCTTGACGCCGGGCTGGGGGCGATCGACACTCCCCTAGGGAATCCTAGTGAACGGGTAGGGAATCATGGGGCGCCTTGAGCCGGTGACCAGCCGAGCGAGCCGTAGGCCTCGGCGCTCACCCCTGCTCACCTCCCGCCGGCACATCGATCTGCTGCGCGTGTGCAGCGCGATCGGCCGCAGACGGAGCTGACTCCCCGGCCTGCCGGGCCGTACGCCGGTCCTCCGTCAAGGGTCCGCCGCATTTGGTGCTAGTGGGTCCAATTCCTTTAATTTCCTCAGATTCAACCCATTCCCCCCATCCACTCCTCTTTGTTCCCGCTCGTGTCCCGTCCGCCGCGCGGACCTCCGCGTGCCTGATCCCGGGGAGACCCATGACCGTCACACCGCCCGCCCCCCTGCGCATCTCCACCCCCGGCACCCCCGCCTTCCGGGGCCGCATCGGACGTGACGCCCGCAGCGGGCACTACGCCGTCCCGCGCCGCTACCGCCTCCATCTGAGCACGGCCGACCCTGACGGGCTGCGGATCGCCGTCACGCACACCCTGCTCGGCCTCGGCGACAGCTGTCCGGTCTCCCTGCTGCCCGCCGTCCCCGACTGTCCCGGCGGCGGTCACGCCGCCCTGCGCCCGCTCTACGAGGCCACCGCGCACCGCTACACCGGGCCCGCCCTGGCGCCCGTACTCGCCGACGACTGGTCCGGCCGGATCGTCAGCGGGCACGCCCCCGACATCGTCCGCGACCTCGCCCGGCACTTCGGCGCGAACCGCCCCGGCCTCTTCCCACGCGAACTGGACGCCGGAATAGCGGAGGTCGAGCGGCTGTGCGCCGAGCGGATCGACGCCGCCGCCCAGGACGCGGGCCGGGCCGGCGCCGACGACCAGGAGCGGGCGGCGGCCGTGGAGACGCTGCTCGACGCGCTCGCGCGCCTGGAGCGGCGGCTCACCGCACAGCCGTATCTGATGGGCGACCAGCTCACCGCCGCCGACGTGGTGGTGTGGGTCACTCTGGTGGAGCTCGACATCGTCCACCGGCACCACCTCGACGCCGCCGTGGTGCACCGCATCGCCGAGCATCCCGCGGTATGGGATTTCGCCCGCCGACTGACCGCCCACCCGGCCTTCGCCGCCCATCTCGACCTCGACGGCATCTCCCGCCGCCACCAGGCCCACTGCCGGGGCCTGGAGGCCGCCGGAGCCGCCGTTCAGATCCTGGACTGGGCCGCCCACGCGGCGGATGCGGACGATGCCCGGGTGCGGGCCGACCGCCCCTGATACCGTTCCACACCGTGGACCGGCATTGACATATGCCCGGCCCACACCCTTAACTTTCGGGCACCCACCTCGATTTCGGACACCAGTGTGAATCCGAGGTCGAGGTGAACCGGCACCCCCGACCTCCGGGACGAGGCGTGACCCCACACCACGACGGGCCCTTTTCCGGGACCGGGACGACAACGGGCCTCTCCACGGGGCCGGGACGACAAAGGACGACCGACATGCGCGCAGCGACCCGGACGGCCGTACGCCGCTCCGCCGGCCGCGTCCGCCCGCGCGCCGACCGTCTCGTCGCCGACCGCGCCGTCGATCTGCTCCGCGTCAGCAGCGCACTGTGTACCGCACCGGGCCGAGCCCGCTGCCGGGGCTGACCACCACCCCGCGACCACACCCCGGCCCCGCACCCGACGCACACCCCCTTCCCGGTGTGCCGTCCCCGCCCGCGCCCCCGGTCCAGTGCCCCCCGCGCCTCCCCGCCCGTACCGCCGTGCCGCACCGGCCCGCCGACGCGACGCGGTGACGCGCGGCCCGCCGTGGCCCCGGGGCCTCCCTCCCAGCCGGAGTCCACGATGAGTGAACCCCCAGGCGCCGGTGTGTCCCTCGCCGAGGCGAAGTCCACGCCGCCACCAGCCGAACCCCCGTCACCACCCCTCACCGCCCAGCGGGTCCAGCCGCTGCGCCGGCCCGGACGCTGGATCGCCACCGCGATCGTCCTCGTCCTGGCCGCCCAGTTCCTCCACGGGCTGGCGACCAATCCGTTCTACCAATGGGACCGCTTCGGCTACTGGTTCCTGCGCCCCACCATCCTCGACGGACTCCTGATCACCCTCGAAGTCACCGCCTACAGCGCGGTGTTCGGGCTCCTCGGCGGCATCGTGCTCGCCCTCGCCCGGCTCTCCAGGAGCCCGGTGCTGCGCGCCGTCAGCTGGACCTACATCTGGGCCTTCCGCTCCATCCCGCTGATCGTCGTACTCCTGTTCCTCTACAACTTCAGCGCCCTCTACCAGACCCTCAGCCTCGGCGTCCCCTTCGGCCCCGCCTTCTTCACCTTCGACGAGTCCCAGCTCGGCACCGACATGGTCGTCGCCATCATCGGCCTCAGCCTCAACGAGGCCGCCTACGCCGCCGAGGTCGTCCGCGGCGGCATCCTCTCCGTCGACCAGCGCCAGCACGAGGCCGCCTCCGCGCTCGGCCTGCCCAAGCGCTACCAGTTCCTGCGGATCACCTTCCCGCAGGCCCTGCGCTCCATCACACCGAACTACGTCAACCAGCTGATCGGCCTGATCAAGGCCACCTCGCTGGTCTTCTACGTGTCACTGCTCGACCTGTTCGGCACCGCCCAGACCATGGGCGCCACCTACCCCGGCGACATCGTCCCGCTGCTGATGGTCGTCACCGTCTGGTACCTGATCCTGACCAGCGTCGTCTCCGTCATCCAGTTCTACGTCGAGCGGTACTACGCCCGGGGCGCCACGCGCACCCTGCCGCCGACCCCGCTGCAACGCCTCCGCGCGGGCCTGCGCGAGGTACGCGAACGTGCCCGCAGGGAGACCGCCGTATGACCGCCGAGACCGCGAGTGCCGAGAGCCTGACCTCCAAGTCCACGAAGCTCTCGAAGTCCGCCCAGTCGTCCCAGGTGTCCGGGACCGTCGAGGCGTCCGGGACCACCGGGACCTCGGCGGCCGAGGGGACCGCCCCCGCCGCCCTCGACGCCCTCGCCGTCGAGCCCGCCGCCGTCCAGGTGCACGGTGTGCACAAGTGGTACGGCACGCACCGCGTCCTCGACGGGATCGATCTGACCGTGCAGCCCGGTGAGGTGGCGGCGATCCTCGGCCCGTCCGGCTCCGGCAAGTCCACGCTGCTGCGGACCATCAACCACCTGGAGAAACCCGACATCGGGTACGTCAGCGTCAACGGCGAGCCCATCGGCGTACGCCGGCAGGGCGAGCGGCTGAAGGAACTGAGCGAGCGGGCCATCCTCGTCCAGCGGCGGCGGATCGGTTTCGTCTTCCAGAACTTCAACCTCTTCCCGCATCTGACCGCGCTGGAGAACGTGGCCGCCGCGCCCGTCGCCACCGGCCGGCTGGCCAAGGCGGCGGCCGACGAACTGGCGCTGTCGCTGCTGGACCGGGTGGGGCTCGGTGACAAGGCGGGCGCCTATCCGCGGCAGTTGTCCGGCGGGCAGCAGCAGCGCGTGGCCATCGCCCGCGCCCTCGCCCTGCGGCCCGGTGTGATCCTCTTCGATGAGCCGACCTCCGCGCTCGACCCCGAACTCGTCGGGGAAGTGCTCGCCGTGATCAGGGACCTGGCCACCAGCGGCACCACCCTCGTCGTCGTCACCCACGAGATCGGCTTCGCCCGCGAGGTCGCCGACCGAGTCGTCTTCCTGGACGCCGGCCGGATCGTCGAACAGGGCTCGCCCGCCGAGGTCCTGGACAACCCGCGACACGAACGCACCAAGGACTTCCTCAGCAAGGTGCTGTGAATCGGCCAGGTGCTGTGCATCGGCGAGGTGCTGTGCATCGGCGAGGTGCGGCGCATCGGAGAGGTGCGGCGCATCGGAGAGGTGCGGCGCATCGGAGAGGTGCGGTGAAGACGCCTTTGCCGACGCCCTCACCAACGACGTTCATCAGCGAAGTCCACCGAGTCCACCGAGTCCGTCGAATGCACCGAGTCCATCGAATCCGCCGAACTCATCCAATCCACCGGACTCATCCAATCCGCCGAGTCCATCCAATCCACCGAATCCATCGAAGACGAAGACAAGGAACAGTCATGTCCACGACCTTCTCGCGCCGCCAACTCCTGCGTGGCGTCACCGCCGTGACCGCCTTCGCCGCGCTCGGTACCACCCTCGCCGCCTGCGGCGGGGAGAGCGACGCCGCCGCCACCACCTCGGCGGCCGGCACGGTCACCGTGGGCCAACTGTCCAACGGGGCCGCCCAGGAGACCAGCATCAAGGTCGCCGAGGTGGCCTCCATCAGCGCCCTGCTGCCCGCCGCCATCAAGGAGAAGGGCACGCTGATCGTCGGGTCCGGCACCCTGCCGTCCGGGTCGCCGCCGCTCGGCTACATAGGCGACGACCAGAAGACCCTCACCGGCTCCGAGCCCGACTTCGCCCGGCTGATCGCCACCGTCCTCGGCCTCGAAGCCGAAGTGTCCCCCTCCACCTGGGAGAACATGTTCATCGGCCTCGACGGCGGCAAGGTCGACGTGGCCATCTCCAACGTCACCGTGACCGAGGAGCGCAAGCAGAAGTACGAGTTCGCCAGCTACCGCAAGGACGACCTCGCCTTCGAGGTGGACGAGAGCAGCGACTGGACCTTCGACGGGGACTACCGCGCCCTGGCCGGCAAGACGGTCAGCGTCGGCAGCGGCACCAACCAGGAGAAGATCCTGCTGGAGTGGAAGGACAAGCTGGCCGAGGAGGGCGAGGACCTCACCGTCAAGTACTACCAGGACAACAACAGCCTCTATCTGGCCCTCTCCAGCGGCAAGATCGACGCCTACCTCGGCCCCAACCCGAACCTCGCCTACCACACCACCGAGACCGCCGGTACGCCTCAGGCGACCCGGATCGCGGGGAACTTCTCCGGCGCGGGGGAGACCCTCCAGGGCTTGATCGCCGCAGCCGCGAAGAAGGGCAGCGGCCTCGCCGAGCCGATCGCCGCCGCGATCAACTACCTGATCGAGAACGGTCAGTACGACCAGTGGCTCAAGGCGTGGAACCTGTCCACCGATGCCGTCGAGAAGTCCGAGATCGACCCGCCCGGCCTGCCGCTGACCAACTCCTGAGCAGCTCCCGAGCAGTTCCTGACCAACTTCTGAGCACCGCCGGAACCGGAAGGGCTTCGCCTCCGTGGCACACCAGACCTACGTCCGCGGCGGCGGAGCCCCGCCCCCGCCCCATGAGCCTCATGGGACCGCCGGTCCCGCCAGCCCCGATGGGCCCGCTGGACCCGCGCCTGACGAGCGCCCACCCGCGCCCGATGACCGCCCGCTCGACAACGCCGTGTGGACCGCGCTGACCGGCCCGCACGCGCATCTCGCCGAGCGGTACGGACAGGCCGCCCGCTACCAGGCCGACATCTACGCCTGCGCCGCGCTCGCCGACTTCCGGGACCCCGCCGCCTGGGCCGACCTGCAGACCCTCGTCGGACCCGGTGCGGTGGTGCAGACCAAGGCGGTCGACCTGGTGCCCGACGGCTGGGAGATCGTCGGCGGCGTGGACGGCGTCCAGCTCGTCGACACCGGGCTGCGCGCCGAACCCGCCCCCGAGGCGGTCCGGCTCGGCCCTGAGGACGTCCCCGAGATTCTGGACCTGGTCGGTCGCACCCGCCCCGGCCCGTTCCTGCGCCGGACCATCCACATGGGCACCTACCTCGGCATCCGGGACCGGGGCCAACTCATCGCCATGGCGGGCGAACGGCTGCGGCTGCCCGGCTGGACGGAGATCAGCGCGGTCTGCACCGACCCCGGCCACCGCGGGCGGGGGCTGGCGACCCGGCTGGTCCGGGCGGTCGCCGCCGGGATCCGCGAGCGTGGGGAGACCCCGTTCCTGCACGCCGCCGCCGGCAACACGGAGGCGATTCGCCTGTACGAGTCGATCGGCTTCACCGTGCGTCGTCGTTCGGTCATCCGACGGGTGCGCGTACCGGGAACACCCGTCCGGGCAGGGACGTTGTGACTTTCGACGAGATGGACCAGGCGCCCGGGGCGCCCGACCCGAGGACGGAGGAGGCCGACGTGACACACATATGCCACGCCGTGCATCTGACCTCGCGGCACCACATAGACCTCAAGCGCGTGGCCACCGCGCTCTGTCGCCGCTGACGCCTTCCCCCGGCTGACCTCGTTCGACTCACATCGCTCGGTCCCGCTCACCCTGCGCTCTCTCGGCTCCTCCCGCTCTCCCGTCATTCCGGCATTCCGGCTTCCGGACAGGCAGGCCCCGCGCCGCGCACTGCCCACCCGGCGGCCCGCACCGTCGTCACCCTCAAGGAAGGCACCGCCCCGTGTCCTCAGCACCCCTCCCCTTCCCGCATCTCGCCGTCGCCCTGGACGGCACCGGCTGGCATCCCGCGTCCTGGCGCGAGCCGGTGGCCCGCCCCCGGGACCTGTTCACCGCCGGCTACTGGGCCGATCTGGTGACGGAGGCCGAGCGCGGCCTGCTCGACTTCGTCACCATCGAGGACGGCCTGGGCCCCCAGTCCAGCCACTTCCTCGACCCGGACGAACGCACCGACCAGGTGCGCGGCCGGCTCGACGCCGTGCTCATCGCCTCCCGCGTGGCCCCGCTGACCCGCCACATAGGACTGGTGCCGACGGCGGTCACCACCCACACCGAGCCCTTCCACCTCTCCAAGGCCATCGCCACCCTGGACTACGTCAGCACCGGCCGCGCCGGAGTGCGCGCCCAGCTCACGGCCCGCCCCAACGAGGCCGCCCACTTCGGCCGCCGTACGATCCGCCGGATCGACGACTACCCCAGCCCGTCCGCGCTGGACGTCGTCACCGACCTCTTCGACGAGGCGGCCGACTATGTGGAGGTGCTGCGCCGGCTCTGGGACAGCTGGGAGGACGACGCCGAGATCCGGGACGCCGCCACGGGCCGCTTCATCGACCGCGACAAGCTCCACTACATCGACTTCGAGGGCAGGCACTTCAGCGTCAAGGGCCCCTCCATCACCCCCCGGCCGCCGCAGGGCCAGCCGATCGTCAGCGCCCTCGCCCACGACACCATCCCCTACCGCTTCGTGGGCCGCGCCGCCGACGTCGGCTACATCACCCCGCACGACACCGCACAGGCCCGGTCGATCGTCGCCACGATCCGCGCCGAGCAGGACGCCGCCGGACGCGCCGCCGAGCCCCTGCATGTCTTCGCCGACCTGCTGGTCTTCCTGGACGACGACGAGCCGACCGCGCGGGCGCGCCGGGACCGGCTCGACACCCTCGCGGGAGAGCCGTACACCAGTGACGCGCTGATCTTCACCGGTACGGCCGCCCAGCTCGCCGATCTGCTCCAGGAGTGGCAGGGCGCCGGACTGACCGGTTTCCGGCTGCGCCCCGCCGTCGCCGGGCACGACCTCCCCGCGATCACCCGCGACCTGGTGCCCGAACTCCAGCGCCGCAGCGCCTTCCGCACCGCCTACGAGGCCGACACCCTGCGCGGACTGCTGGGCCTGGCCCGCCCCGCCAACCGCTACGCCGCCGCCGCGACCGTCTGAGCCGGAGGAACACCCGACCATGAGCAAGCCGCAGAAGCAGATCCATCTGGCCGCCCACTTCCCCGGCGTCAACAACACCACCGTATGGAGCGATCCGCGCGGCGGAAGCCATATCGAGTTCAGCTCCTTCGCGCACTTCGCGCGGACCGCCGAGCGCGCCAAGTTCGACTTCCTGTTCCTCGCCGAGGGCCTGCGCCTGCGCGAACAGGGCGGGAAGATCTACGACCTGGACGTCGTCGGCCGCCCCGACACCTTCACCGTGCTCACCGCGCTCGCCGCCGTCACCGAGCGCCTCGGCCTGACCGGCACCATCAACTCCACCTTCAACGAGCCCTACGAGGTGGCCCGCCAGTTCGCCAGCCTCGACCACCTCTCGGCGGGCCGCGCCGCGTGGAACGTGGTCACCTCCTGGGACGCCTTCACCGGCGAGAACTTCCGCCGAGGCGGCTTCCTGCCGCAGGAGGAGCGCTATTCACGGGCGAGGGAGTTCCTGGCCACGGCCCATGAGCTGTTCGACTCCTGGCGCGGGGACGAGATCCTCGCCGACCAGGACACCGGGGCCTTCCTGCGGGACGCCAAGGCGGGCTCCTTCGTCCACGAGGGGCAGCACTTCGACATCCACGGACAGTTCAATGTCCCGCGCTCCCCGCAGGGCCGCCCGGTGATCTTCCAGGCCGGGGACTCCGAGGAGGGCCGCGAGTTCGCCGCCTCGGGCGCGGACGCCATCTTCAGCCGGCACGCCACCCTGGAGGCGGGCCAGGCGTTCTACACCGACGTCAAGTCCCGGCTGCCCAAGTACGGCCGCCGCGCCGACCAGCTGCTGATCCTGCCCGCCGCCAGCTTCGTCCTCGGCGACACCGACGACGAGGCGGAGGAACTGGCCAAGGAGGTCCGCCGCCAGCAGGTCAGCGGCGCCACCGCCCTCAAGCACCTGGAGTGGGTGTGGAACCGGGACCTGTCCGCGTACGACCCCGAAGGACCGCTGCCCGACGTGGACCCGCTGCCCGGTGAGCACACGGTCGCCCGGGGCCGGGCCCAGGTGCGTATGTACCGCGACCCGCAGGAGACCGCCCGCGAGTGGCGGCAGCTGGCCGAGGCCAACAACTGGTCGATCCGCGATCTGGTCATCGAGACCGGCAACCGGCAGAGCTTCATCGGCTCCCCGGCGACGGTCGCCGCGACCATCAACGACTATGTGCAGGCCGACGCCTCGGACGGCTTCATCCTCGTCCCGCACATCACACCGGGCGGCCTCGACGCCTTCGCGGACACGGTCGTGCCGCTGCTCCAGGAGCGCGGGGTGTTCCGCACCGAGTACGAGGGGACGACCCTGCGGCACCACCTCGGCCTCGACCACCCCGACGAGATCCGGGACGGGAACGAGACAGAGAGCGAGATAGGGAGCGAGACAGGGGGCGAGGTGCGCGGTCACGCTCGCGGGAGCGTTCCCGGCGTACGGGCGGCGTCGTGAGGTTCCTCGCGATCACGCTGATCGTGCATCGCCCGCACCCGGTCACCGGCGTGTGGACCTCCACCCACGACCGCTTCGGGGAGGTGCTGGACAACGCGCAGCTGGCCGAGGAACTCGGCTTCGACGGCTTCGGGGTGGGGGAGCGGCACGAGCGCCCGTTCCTCTCCTCCTCACCGACCGTCGTGCTCAGCCATATCGCCGCGCTCACCCGGCGCATCCGGCTCTTCACCGCCGTCACCACCCTCAGCCTGCTCGACCCGGTCCGCGCCTACGAGGACTACGCCACCCTCGACCACCTCTCGCAAGGCCGCCTTGAGCTGATCATCGGCAAGGGCAACGGCACCGCCCAGCGCGACCTGTTCCAGGTCACGCCCGAGGACCAGTGGGAGCGCAACGCCGAGAGCTACGAGGTCTTCCGGCGCATCTGGCGGCAGGACAAGGTGACCGCCCGCACCCGCTTCCGCCCGCCACTGACCGACGCCGAGGTCTGGCCCCGCCCCCACCAGCAACCCATCCGGGTCTGGCACGGCAGCGCCACCAGCAAGGAGTCCGTGGAGCTGGCCGCCCGCTACGGCGACCCGCTGTTCTCGGCGAACGTCACCCACCCCATCGAGCCGTACGCCGAGCTGATCCGCCACTACCGCGAACGCTGGGAGCACCACGGCCACGACCCGGCGGACATCGCCGTCGGCGCGGGCTCGGCCGGGCTCCTGGTCGCCCCCACCTCACAGGAGGCGCTCGCCGCGTACCGGCCGATCTTCGAGTCCAACCTCGCCTTCGCGAAGGAGGCCGGACTACCGGTCGTCTTCGAGACGCTGGAGGACTTCGCCGAGCGCAGTTCGGCGCTGATCGGCAGCCCCCAGCAGGTCATCGACAAGGTGCACCGCTACCACGAGCAGTTCGGCCACACCGTCCTGCACATCCCGGCGGACGCCGGCGGCCTGAGTGCCACCCGGCACCGCGACTCGCTGGAACTGTTCCAGTCGGCGGTGGCCCCGGTGCTGCGTACGAGGATCCCGGACCCGCCGTTCGGGTGGGGGCCGGTGGTGTCCGGTACGAGTGCCTCCTCGGAAGCCGCGACCGGCTCGGGGACGTTGAGCGGCGGATCGGTGGCCCCCGGATCGGTGCACGGCGGATCGGTGGCCCCCGGACCGGTGCGCGGCCGACCTGCGACCCCCGGACCGGTGAGCGCGACCACCGCACCCGCCACCTCCGAGCCCCCCACCACCCACCCCGCCTCCACCGGACCCTGAGGAGCCGCCCCATGTCCGACACCCCCCTCGGCGTCCTCGACCTGGTGCCGATCTCCTCAGGGTCGAGCGCTCCGGACGCCCTGCGCAACTCCATCGACCTCGCCCGGCGGACCGAGGCGGCCGGCTATGCCCGGTACTGGTTCGCCGAGCACCACCTCAACCCGGGCGTCGCGGGCACCTCCCCGGCGGTGCTGCTGGCCCTGACCGCAGCCGCGACCTCCACCATCCGGATCGGCTCCGGAGCCGTCCAGTTGGGGCATCGCACGGCGCTGTCCACGGTCGAGGAGTTCGGCCTGATCGACGCCCTGCACCCGGGCCGGCTCGACCTCGGCCTCGGCCGCTCCGGCGGACGCCCGCCCGCCGATCCCGCCGGACCCGCGCCGACGGCGACCCCGGTGGTCGACGGCCGCGCCCCGGGCGGCCTGCTGATCCCACCCCGCTTCTCCTACGCCCACCTGCTCGACTCACCCCGGGTCGCCCTGCACCAGCGGCTGGTGCATCTGCCGGGCGCCCGGGCGCAGGACTACACCGAGCAGATCGACGACATCCTCGCCCTGCTCGCGGGCGGCTACCGCTCCCCGGAGGGCATCGAGGCCCACGCCGTCCCGGGCGAGGGCGCCGACCTCCAGGTGTGGATCCTGGGCAGCAGCGGCGGCCAGAGCGCGGAGACGGCGGGCGCCCGGGGCCTGCGCTTCGCCGCCAACTACCACGTCAGTCCGGGCACGGTCCTGGAGGCCGTGGACGGCTACCGGGCCTACTTCCAGCCCTCGGACGTCCTGGACAAGCCCTACGTCAGTGTCTCCGCCGATGTCGTCGTGGCCGAGGACGACGAGACCGCGCGCGAACTGGCCGCCGGGTACGGGCCGTGGGTACGCAGCATCCGTACCGTCGAGGGCGCTATCGAGTACCCGACCCCGGCCGAGGCCCGCGCCCTCACGTGGGGCGAGGCGGACCGGGCGCTGGTACGGGACCGGGTGGACACCCAGTTCGTGGGATCACCGGGGCGGGTCGCCGACCGGCTGGAGCAGCTCCAGGAGGCCACGGGCGCCGATGAGCTGCTGATCACGACGATCACACACGATCACGGGGACCGGGTGCGGTCGTACGAGTTGCTGGCGGGGGAGTGGGCGCGCAGATGACCGGCGCCGTCCCGTAGCGAACGCGTGGCGTGGTCACGCGGACGTCGCCCTCCCCCGAAGGCGGCGTCCGCGTGACCGTTTTCCCCCGGCGCCGGACAGTGGTCCAGCCGCCCGCGTGAGGCCGTCGCGTGCTCTCACCAGCACATGACCGCCGTCTCGCCCGAACCCCAGCCGGAGTACAGGCGCACGCGGACGAAATATCGGCGGCCCTTGACCAGACGGGCCTTGACCGTGGCGTTGTGCGGGGTGCCGCCGTCGTCGTCACCGGCGACGAAGCGCGGTTCCCCGTCCCGCTCCTCGAAGACGACCGCCACGGCGTCGCCGTCCCCGAACACCCCGACCGTGTACTCACGGGTCTGCGTCGGCTCGATCCGGAAGTCCGCCTGCTCGCCCGGCCCGAGCCTGAGCGGCGCCGAGCGGAACGGCACGAGTTCCTCGGGCAGCCCCGTACAGGCCGGCGGATACCAGCGCAGCACGAACTCCTTGTCCAGCGGCGACAGCGCGCCCGGCGGATGCACACCCGCCCGGAACTGCTCGGGCTCCAGTATCAGCCCCGACGGGAACGGATACTCCATGATCGACTGCGGGTCCCACACCGAGCCGTTGACCTCGTCGCGGTCCAGCTTGCGCAGGATGTTGTGGAAGGTGGTGTCCCGGTCCCAGTGGTTCGGCGGGCCCGCCAGCTCGGCGTAGACCGCCTCGTCGTCCCAGTGGATACCGGCGAACGGGCTCTGGTGCTCGTGCAGCATCCCGAGCGCGTGCCCGATCTCGTGCAGCGCGGTGGTGTGCTCGCCGGACGCCGTGAGGTCCCAGCCGAAGTTCACCGTCCGCTCGTTCTGACCGAGGCGCAGCGCGTCGCGGCCGACCGTGGACCAGGAGCCGTCGCCGAGCTGGAACCCGATCCTCAGCTCGGCCTCCGAGCGGTCGTCGACCTCGGCGAAGGACAGCCCGATGCCGAGCCCCTGCCACTCGGCGAAGCAGTCGCGCACCACGGCCCGCTGCTCCTCGGCGCCCACCCAGGACACCCGCCGGGTCTCCCCGGTCCCCGGGACCGGGATGACGGAGGCGTCCGTCTCACCGTCGAAGAAGTAGTAGTGCAGGACCGTGCCGTTGACCCACTTCGCCCGCCCGTCGATGAGCGCACTGAGCCGCTCGGCGGCCAGCCCCGGCGCGAAGGCGGGGGCCGGCTGCTGCGGGAGCGAGCAGTAGCGACCGGTCATGCGTCAAGCCTGCCGTCCGCGCGGCCGGTACCGCCTGAGTCGAGGTCTACTCAAGTCACCGTGTATCAGAACTGAGTACGGGTGCTCATGACTGCGTGACGAGTGATGAACGGAATGCGCGAACCCTGGAACTGCCCTGGCCGTTCACCGGCCGGGAGGAGGAACTGGCGCTGGTGCGCCGCTGCTTGACGGCCGGACGGCACGGCATCGTGGTGACGGGTCCGCCCGGTTGCGGCAAGACCCGGCTCGCCATGGAGGCCGTGCGCGGCACCGATTGCGCCAAGGTCGCCGGGACGCCCGGCACCCATCGCATCCCGTTCGCCGCGTTCGCGCATCTGCTGCCCGAGTCGGTGTCCCTGCACCGCGCGGTCCAACTCCTCTCCGGCGTACGGCTGCTGCTGGTCGACGACGCGCATCTCCTGGACGACGCCTCCGCCGCCCTCGTCCACCATCTGGCCACACACGGCCGGACCAGGCTGGTCGTCGTCGCCCGGGACGGCGAGCCGATGCCCGGCGCCGTCTCCCGCCTGTGGACCGGCGAGGTGCTGCCCCGCCTCGCCCTGGAGGCCCTCCCCGACGACGACATGGCCGACCTCCTCACGGCCGGTACCGGGGGGCGGTTCGAACCGCTCACCGTGAACCGGCTGCGCCGGCTGTGCGGGGGCGATCTGCGACTGCTGCGCGACCTGTCCGGCGCGCTCGCCGGCCCCGGCCTGCTCACGCCCGTCGCTGGCACGGCCACCTTCGCCTGGCGGGGCCCCGTCCCGCTCACCGAGACGGTCCGGCTGCGCGCCGCCCCGGTCCTCGCGCGGGTCGTCCCCGCCGAGCGCGAGACCCTCGACCGTCTCGCCTTCGCCGAACCCCTCGCCCCCGACCTCGACACGTTCGACCTGCCGACGCTCGAACGCCTGGAATCCGACGGCCTGATCGCCATCGACGCGGCGGGCACGGTCCGGCTCGCCCGCGCGCTGTACGGCCCGGTGCTGCGCGCCGCCGCCGGCACCCTGCGCACCCGCCGCCTCGCCCGCACCCCCGACGACTGCGCCCAGGCGCTCAAGTCCGAGGCGGTGGCCCTGGAGGACCGCATCGAGGAGGCCGACGTACGGACCTTCCCGACCCCGGTGGGGAACTGGCTGATGGAGGAGACCGGCACCGTACCCGCCGACTACGCGGCGATCCGCGCCCGGTACGCCCGTCTGCGCGGCGCCCTCCGGGAAGCGTCGGCCTGGGCACGCGAGGGCCTGCGCACCTCCCCGGACGACGCCCTGTGCCGCACCGAACTGGCCCTCGGCGCGGCCCAGTCGGCCGAGCCCGAAACCGCGGAGACGGCGATGTCCGGCCACCCTCACCCCTCACACCGCCTCACGGCATGGCTCGCGGCGGCACGGGGCGACACGGAGGGCGCGTCGGTGGTGTTGGGCGGGGGCGCCGGGGTTGGCCGGAGCGGGGGCGCGCGAGTCGTGCCGGGTGGCGCGGGGGAGTGTGTGGGTGCGCGACTCGCACCGGGGGAAGCCGCGCAGGGTGGAGTGCCCGAGGGGGCGCGGTCCGGGCCGGGTGACGCGGCGGGGGCTGCGGTGAGCGAGGGCGCGCGCGTTGTGCCGGGCGAAGGCGCGCGGGTCGTGCCGGGCGGGGCCGCGCGGGTCGTGGGAGGACAGGGGACGCGGCCTGTGGGAGACCTCGGGGCACGGGCCCTGGCGGGTGAGGGGCTGCCATCCGTACCCGGTGAGGGCACATGGGGCACGCCCCCGCGAGCCATGCCGACGGAAACCCTCGGCACCGTGGCGATCTCGGGCGCGCGGGCCACGCAGGACGGGGCCCGCTCCTCGGAGGCCCGGGGCGCGCGGGACGGGCTGGGGGAGGGCGTCGAGCCCCCGGCCCCGACACCGGTCGGCGACGCGCCGCAGTCCGCCGCCGAACACCCCTACGCCGAGCGGGCTGCGTACATGGAGGCATACGACGCCGTACGCCTCGGTGTCGCCGAGCGGGCCGTCGGGATGCTCCCGCCCGGGAGCCCGTTCGCCCGGCACGCGGAGGCGCTGGCGCGGGCCGACGGGCCCGCACTGGACCGGGCGGCGGCACTGCTGGAGGCGCGGGGCTTCCTGTTGTTCGCGGCGGAGGCGCACGCGCAGGCCGTCGCCGCGCACCGGGACCCGAGCGCCGCGCGGCTGTCCCGAACCCGCGCCATCACGCTGGCCCGCCGTTGTCAGGGCGCCCGCACCCCGGCCCTGTCCGGACTGGCCCTCGGCGAACTCACCGCCCGCCAGCGGCAGATCGTCACGCTGGCGGCGGCGGGCCTGAGCAACCGGCAGATCGCCGAACGCCTCACCCTGTCCGTCCGAACCGTCGGCAACCACCTCTACAGCGCGTACACCCGCCTGGGCGCGAGCGACCGCAGCGAGCTGACGTGCCTGATCGACCTACCGGACGCGGCGTCGGCGTGAGCGGCGGCGCTGGGCGGTGGGGGAGCGCGGGCGCCGGGCCGTGAGGGAGACTCCGGCGCCGTGCCGGAGAGGGGAACGCGCCGGGACCTGCCGGAGTGAGGAGGCCGGGACGTCGTGGCGAGGGCGACGGGACCCGCGTATGCGCCGATCGGCCTCCATGGGGGCGATCGGCAGCCTGCCGACCCCGATCCCGACGGCCGGACCTCCGACGCAGTCGGCTTCAGGCGGGCCACCGCATGCCGCCCCGGCGGCGGCCTGGCTTGTCTCGCCTGGCGGCCCGACCCATGTCGAGCCCAGCGCCCGCGCGGCTTGCGCTGCCTGGCGGTGGACTCCCTGCGTGGCGGGACCGCCTGGGCCATGCGGACGGACGCGGTCCCAGCGATGGCCCAACCTCCGCCTTCCGGCGGCATTCCGGCCGCCGCCGACCTCCCTGTGCCGTTCCGCCGGCGGCCAAGTCCACGCCCCGTCGCTCTACGTCGAGCCCGGCACCAGCCCGCCCCGCGCTGCACGGCGGCCCGATCTACGCCGCCCAGTCGCCAGCAGGCCCGCTCTGCTGCCACCCGCTCCGATGGCGGCCCCGGCGTACGCCGTGCCGAGCGGTGCGTCCCGGGCGTCGGCCCAACCTGAGCGTCCCGGCAGCGGCTTGACCGGCGCCGCCTCCCCATGCGGCCCCACGGCGGCCGACCCACGCAAAACCGGCCTGCTCGACCCCGGCCCACGCCACCCGGCGTCAGCCCGGCCCGTCCACCTCCCGCAGCCCGGCCGCACGCAGCCCGGCCAACACCGGCCCCAACAGCCGCACGCAGCCCACGCCGCCGCCACCCCCGTCCTCCGTCGGCCCCCGCCCCCACCCGACCTACGCCGCCCCGAACGCCGAGAACGCCCAGCCCGTCGCCTGGTGGGTCGCGTCGTTCGGGAGGGAGGCTCGGGCGTCTCGGAGGGACTCCGCGAGGGAGAGGCCCGCGTCGATGCCCTTGTGGAGGGCGAGCATCAGGGGGACCACGGCGGCGTCGTTGACGGGGGCGCTGCACGCGACCACGCCCGCGGTGCCGTGCGGGAGGAGGGCGGTGACCAGGCCGAGGAGTTCGTCGGCGCCGACGGACGCGAAGCGGGCGGTGTCGCAGCAGGAGAGGATGATCCGGTACGGGCTGCGGGCCAGGCGTTCGAAGTCATGGACGATCAGCGGGCCGTCGGACATGCCCAGGGACGAGAACAGCGGGCTGTCGGCGCGGAACGTGCCGTGCGCGGCGATGTGCGCGAGCGCCGCCCCGTCGAGTTCCTCCAGAACGCGCGGCACGCGCGCGTGGTCGCCCTCCAGGACGACCGGCGCGGCATAGCGCTGGGCGAGTTGGGGGACCTCGGCGCCCTCGGTGGCGAGCCCGGGACCGCGTACCAGGACATGCCGGCCGCCGGGCGGGGGCGCGGTCTCGTGGGCCCGCAGCCAGCTGCCCGCCGACGGCGACACATTGACCACCCGTTCGCGCAGCGAGGGCAGCAGCGCCCAGGGCACGCGGTGCAGCCGTCCGGGCGGTACGACCACGACCGGGCCGCCGCCCAGCTGGGCCGCCGCCGGGCCCAGGAGCAGCTCCTCAAGGCGCCGGCCCATCGCCTCCACCAGCGGCAGGGGGGCCGCCGCCCCCCGGGCGGCGAGGGCCCGCCCACCCCCCTGGGTGTGGCCCCCCCCCCCCCCCGCGCCCCCGCCCCCCCCCCCCCCCGCGCGGCCCCCCCCCCCCCCCCCCCCCAGGCGCCC
>NZ_JBHYUG010000032.1:77950-86450 GCF_042749375.1 Streptomyces sp. NPDC059477
GGGGGCGGGCCCACCGCGGGGCCGGGGGGGGGGGGCGGGCCCACCGCGGGGGGCCCGCCCCCCCCCCGGCGGGCGGGGGCCCCCGGCGGGGGTTTGGCCCCGGCGCCGCAGCCCCGCCTGTATGTGCTCCGCCTCCAGTTCGGCCTCGGCGAGCAGCCCCGCCGAGAAGCGCCGCACCCGGCCTTCCGCGCACAGCAGCACCTGCACCCGGCCGTCGACCACCGCCAGCTCCACCAGCCGGGTCGTGCCGAGCCGGGCCAGCAGCCGGCCCACGTCGAAGCGGTGGCCGCCGCCCGGGGTCTCGCCGCGCAGATGCAGGGTGCGGGAGCGGATCGCCTTCTCCAGCCGCCGCTGCTCACGCTCCAGCGCAGGCACCGGACGCCGCTCGCGGCGGGCCTCCTCCGCGCGGGCGGCGATCTCCCGGAAAGCGGTGAGGTCGCCCAGGAGTTCCGGGTCGGCGGGCGGCCGGGTCGGCGGGGTGCTCAGCGCGGTCGCCCGCCACCGCTCGCTCCACTCCAGCAACCGCCGGGGCCCGCCCTGCGCGAGGCTCGCGCCCTGCGCCAGCGCCGCCAGCTCCGCGCCCTGCTCGGTGGCCCGCGCCCGCAGCTCCGAGGCGCCCAGCGTCATCCGGTGGTCGTCCAGGACGTTCAGCCCCCGCCGGCACGCCTCCAGCACGCCCCGCCGGGACCCGGCAGCCTCCGCCCGCAGCGCCTGCGCCGCCCAGCCCGTCAGCCGGGCCAGCGGCGGCCCGCTGTGCCTGCTGCGGGCGGCCAGCGCCAGATGCCGCTCCGCGTCCGTGCGCCAGCCCAGCCGCAGCGCGATCCGGCCCGCCAGCAGCGACGCCTCCGGCGCGGCCGGCGCCCCGAACGAGGCCAGCCGGTCGGCCACCGCCGCCGCGTCCGCGACCATCCGGCCCGAACCCCGCCCGGTCGCCACCCGCGACTCGATCAGCACCAGCCGCGCGTGCGTCTCCCACCAGACACGCCGCTGCGCCGCGAACAGCCGCACCGCGAGCGCCGCCCGCGCGATCGCCGTATGCGGATCCCCCGCGAGCCGCGCCGCGCGGGCGGCCGTCAGCAAAAGCTCCGCCTTGCGCGTGGACTGCCCGCCGATCCCGTCCAGCTGCGCGATCGCCGTGTCCGCCTCCGACAGCGCCTCCGGCGCGAGCCCGGCCGCCATCAGCACCTCGCAGCGCCGCACGATCAGCTGGAAGATCGGCGTGCCCAGCTTGCCGTACCGCTCCTCCGCCTCCGCCAGCAGCCGCAGCGCCACCGGTACGTCCCCGGACCGGAACGCGGCGAGCCCCCGGCTCTCCACCGCGTCCGCCTTGTCGTGCTCCTGGCCGGTGATCTCCCACAGCGCCTCGGCCGCCGCGAAGTCCTGGTCCGCGCGCTCCACCGCGCCCAGCGCCAGATGCACGGTCGCGCGCAGCGTCAGCGCCCGCGCCGTCCAGATCACGTCGTCCGCCTGCCGCAGCACCGGGATCGCCCGCCGTACGTCCTCCAGCGCCGCCCTGTGATGCCCCAGCACCCACCCCGCGTACGCCCGCCGGAACAGCACCCGCGCGCGTGTGTGCCCGGTGCCGCGCGCCACGCCCCGCTCCAGCGCCTCCTGGCCCTGCCGGGTCTGGCCCGCGTGGATCAGCGCCACGCCGAGCGTGCCGAGCACATCCGCCTCGCGTTCGGGTGAGTCCGCGCGCACCGCGTAGTCCCGGGCGCGCCGCAGATGACGCAGAGCGAGTTTCGTGTCACCGAAGTCCCGCTGCCAGATACCGATCACCTGATGGGCCACCGAGGCGTGCAGCGGCGGCGCCGGGCTGTCCAGCACCAGGCGCGCCCGCGTGAGGGCGTCGTTCGGCGCGGCGAACACCATGGGCAGCAGTTCGAGCACCGTGTCGCTTCCGGCTGTCACCCCAGGGATGGTAGTGCGAGCGGAACCAGGTCACACCAGTTCGGGTCTGTATCAATCGACCGCCCCCCGGCTCTGATTGACGACCGCCGCCTCATTGGGAGGACACGCCATGGCACCACAGCGATTCCGCGAGCAGTTCGATCAGATCCAGCGGGCGCTTCCCGACGTACCCCTGGCGATGGGCCCGGACGACTCCGCCGAGTTCATCTACGAGAAGGGAGTCGTCCTCGCGCGTGACGGCGAGGAGGCCCTCGCCGTCGAGGACGCCGTCCGCGCGCACTTCACCGCGACCGAGGGACTGCTCCCGGAGAACGTGCGCCGGGCGAGCCCGCAGACCAACCGCTCCGGCATCACCCGCATCCAGGTCGGCGACCCGGTCGACGGCGGCCGGGCCGCCGACCAGAACGTGGCCGGGGCGCTGCGTGCGAAGCGGACCGCCGAGGGCCGCGCCGGGCGCCGCCTGGTCAGCCGCAACCACGTCGTGCACATCGCGCCGGTCAACTGCTGCCCCGGCGACGAGCCGGTCCCCGCCCAGCAGAACCCGCAGCCCAACCCGGCCGCCGCGCCGACGCCGTACGACGCGCAGAGCGCCGTACGCGTCCTGGTGATCGACAACGGGCTGACGCACGACTACCGCTCCTACCCGCCGCTCGCCCGCACCGAGGGCGACGCGCACGAGGCGGAGACCGACGCCGACGGGCTGCTGAAGCTGTACATCGGCCACGGCACGTTCATCGCGGGCCTGGTCGCCGCCGTCGCCCCCAACACGGACGTCACCGTGCGCAACACGCTCAGCGACGTCGGCGCCATCCTGGAGTCCGAGTTCGGCGACAAGCTCTTCGAGGCGGTCGACGAGAGCGGCTGGCCGGACATCCTCAGCCTGTCCGCCGGCACCTCCAACGGCCGCGTCGACGGGCTCCTGGGCCTGGAGAACTTCATGCGCGAGCTGCGCGAGCAGCCCACGCTGCTGGTCGCCGCCGCGGGCAACAACGGCAGCGCCACCCCCTTCTGGCCCGCCGCCTACGCCACCCGCCCCGACTTCGAGGAGGCGGTGCTCTCGGTCGGCGCGCTGCGCAGCGACGGCGAGTTCGGCGCCTGCTTCAGCAACCACGGTCCCTGGGTCCGCGTCTTCGCCCCCGGCGAGCGCGTCACCAGCGCCCTGACCGGCTTCGGGACGCCGGTGCCGTACGTGTACCAGCACTCGACGTACGACGACTGCCGCTACGGCTTCTCCTACGGTTGCACCTGCACCCATCCGGGCCACACCGGAGTCCTCAGCGACGACGGGGAGGACAGCGTCGGCAAGGCGGATCAGGTGATGTTCGAGGGCCTCGCGCAGTGGAGCGGCACCTCCTTCGCCACGCCCGTCGTCGCCGGTCTGGTCGCCGCCCACATGACGGCGAGTGGCGAGTGCGACCCGCGCGCGGCAGCCCGTCAACTCCTTGAACTCAACACGGAGTTGGCCGAGGTGCGCGGCGGTCATGTGCCCGCGCTGCTGCCGCCCACCTGGCAGTCCGTACCGGTCGCGCACCCGGCCCCACCGGCATGAGCACCATGCTGAACGCGGGATTCCGCGCGTGTACCGGAACCACCCCCGTCACGGCGTACGATGACAGGCCGTACACGAGGGGTGGGTCCGTGGAACGTGCAGAGGTCGGCGCGCTCGTACAGTCCGCCGTCGACGGCGACGCGGCGGCCTGGAAAGCACTGGTGGAGGGTCTGAGCCCGCTGGTGTGGTCGGTTGCGCGCGCACACCGGCTGTCCGACGCCGACGCGCACGAGGTCTACCAGACGGTGTGGTTCCGCTTCGCCCAGAACCTGGGGCGGATCCGGGAGCCGCAGAAGGCCGGATCGTGGCTGGCGAGCACCGCGCGGCACGAGAGCCTGAAGGTCATCAAGAGCCTGCGCCGGCTGACACCGACCGACGACCCGATCCTGCTGGACCGGGTCAGCGAGGAGCCCACGCCCGAGGAGTCCCTGCTCGACGCCGAGGAGGCCGCCGCCCAGAGCGAGCGGGTCCGCAGGGTGTGGCAGGAGTTCGAGGGACTGGGCGAGCGCTGCCGGCAGCTGCTGCGCGTGCTCATGGCCTCGCCGCCGCCCAGCTATCAGGAGGTGTCGGCCGCGCTCGACATCGCGGTGGGCAGCATCGGGCCCCTGCGCCAGCGCTGTCTGCGCCGCCTGCGGGCCCGACTCGACGCACGGGGAGCATCGTGAACCGCAACGACAACGAGGGCAACGCCGCCATCCCCGGCGGGGCCGGGGACTTCGGGGACTTCGGGGACGACGAGGCCCTCGAAGCGCACATGGGGGAGTTCGACACCAGCCCGCTGGAGGCGGAACTGCGGCGTGCCGCGGCCGTCCTGGACCCGGTCCCGCCCGAGCTGCGCCGGCTCGCGGTCGACGCGTTCATACTGCACGACCTGGACGCCCGGATCGCCGAGCTGACCTTCGACTCCCTGGTCGACGCCATCCCCGTCCGGGGGGTGACGGACCCGCCGCGGATGCTGACCTTCCGTACCGGTGAGCTGACCGTGGACGTGGAGGTGACCGCGCACGGCCTGATGGGGCAGGTGCTGCCGCCCCAGCCCGCCCGGATCGAGGTGCTCGGCGGCCCGCAGCTGTCCACGCCGGACGTGCTGACCGCCGACGCCATGGGCCGCTTCACCAGCGAGGCCCCGCCGATCGGCCCGTTCGCCCTGCGGCTGCGGACCGGGGCGGAGGTGGTCGTGACGGAGTGGCTGCGGGCTTGAGCGAGCGGTGAGAGAACGGGGGGCGCTGCCGCTCACCACGTGCACGGCAGCGTCCGCGGCCCCCTGATCATCGTCTTCTTCCGCCACTCCACCTGGTCCGCCGGGACCGCGAGCCGCAGTCCCGGCAGCCGCTCCAGCAGCGTCCCCAGCAGCAGTTCCGTCTGGAGCTTGGCCAGGATCGCGCCCGTGCAGTAGTGCGACCCGTTGCCGAAGGCCAGATGGGGGTTGGTGGTCCGGTCGGGGTCGATCAGCTCCGGGTCGGGGAACACACTCGGGTCCCGGTTGGCGGCCAGGTACGACACATACACCGGGTCGCCCGCGCGGATCAGCACGCCGTGCAGCTCGACGTCCTCCTGCGCGATCCGGGCCAGCCCCACCGAGCTGCGGTGCGGGATGAAACGCAGCATCTCCTCGATCAGCGGCCCGCGTGCCGCCGCGTCCCGCCGCATCCGCGCCATCAGCTCCGGCCGGGTCAGCAGCAGGAACAGCATCTGCCCACAGTTGTGGGTGACCGCCTCACCGCCGATCTGGAGCGGCCCGGCGAGCCCGATCGCCTCCTCCTCGGCCACCTCGCCCCGCGCCACCGCCGCGCCCAGCCGGGCGTACACGTCGTCGCCCCCGTCGTCGGCGCGGGCCCGGATGGTGTCCGTGATCCAGCCGTACAGCCCCTGCTTGGCCCGCTCGGCGGACTCCGCGCCGCCGGACATGGAGATGATCCGCCGGGTCCAGGAGTGCACCTGCTCCCGGTCCGCCGCCGGTACCCCCATCACCTCACTGACCAGCGTGATCGGGAACGGCTCCAGCACCCGCTCGATCAGCTCGGCGGGCGGCCCGTCCCGTACGACCCCGTCCACCAGCTCGTCCAGCAGTTCCTGTGCCCGGGGCCGCAGGCGCTTCATCGCGCCGACGGTGAACGCCCCGGCCACCGCCTTGCGCAGCCGGTTGTGGTCCGGCTGGTCGGCGAAGGCGAGCGAACCCGGCCGGGGCTTGAAGTGCGGGGCCATCCGTGTCACCTGACGCCGGGTGACCTCCGCGCGCCCGAAACGCGGGTCGTTGGTGATCGCCTTGACGTCCTCGTAGCGGGTGGCGAGCCACGCCCAGCCCTCGCCGAACGGCAGCCGGATGCGGTGCAGCGGCCCCTCCCGCATGAGGTCGGCGAGCACCGGGTCGAACGCGGTGCCCTCCAGATCGGGCGTGGGCCAGTCCCGTACCGGCGGCAGGGCCTGTCCGGTCAGCGTGGTGGTGTCCTCGGTCATGCCCTCACCCTGTCCCGGCCGGGGCAGGCTGTCGCGCGGAAGTGCTCCAGGCGGAGGCATCGGGCACCGGGCGGGTCTGATCAGCGGGCCGCTGGGCGTGGCCCGACCACCGGCCATTGGGCCCGGCCTGACCACCGGCCGCCGGGCCGGGCCCGGTCACCGGGATGCGATGTCCGCCGGCTCCGGCGGCGGCGGGGCCAGGTCCGTGAGTGCCGTCGTTGCCGGGTCGCTCGGCCCCGTCGGGGCTGCCGGGCCAGGCTTGGTCACGGGCCGCCGGGCCGGACTCGATCCGGCGGAGTCACCGGCCGTCCGCCGGGCCCGGTCACCGGGACGCGGACTCCACCAGTTCCGCCAGTGCCGAGGCCAGGTCCGTCAGCGTTGCCGTCGCCGGGCCGCCTGGCTCGGTCATGTAGGTGTCGCGGCGGATCTCCACCATCAGCGCGCTCACCCGGGCGTCGGTCCCGTAGTACGTGAGCGGTACGTATGTCCCGCCGAACGGGCTGTCGAGCCCTGTCTCCCCGCACCGCGCGAACGCCGCGCGGGCCGCCTCCCGCAGCTCGGGCGGGGTGTGGAAGGCGTCGGTGCCCAGGCACACCGGCGGGCGCGGTCCCTCGCCGTGCAGCTCGTAGGGGAGGGCCGTGGTGGGGTACGAGTGCACGTCGATGATCACGGCCCGTCCGGTGGCCGCCAGCCGGTCAGCGACGGCGTCCGCCACCGCCCGCGCGTAGGGGTGGAAGTACCGCTCGATGAGCGGGCGGGGATCGGTGCCGTCCGCCCGCAGTGCCTCCCGGTGCGTGGTCCGCGTGTATACGGCGCCCATGCCCACGGCGAGCATCTCCTCGCGTTCGTCCGGGAACCGCTCCGGGTCCACGACCAGCCGCGAGAGCCGGTTGACGAACCGCCACGGGGTGACCCCGGCCCGCGCGGCGGCCTCGGCGGCGATCCGGTCGGTGTGCGCGTCGGTGATGTGGTCCAGCTCCCGCGCGAGCGCCGCGTCGTCCAGGACGATCCCGGCGCGCACGTCGGGCGGGATCGCGCGGGACGCGTGCGGGACGTGCAGCAGCACGGGGGAGGTGGCGGCGCCGGGCAGCAGCTCGAAGGAGGCGGGTGCGGGGTGGGGCATCGGGCGGCTCCGGGGGCGTTGTCAGTGGCATACGGCAAGATCGAGGACAGGGTGACGCACAAGGTGTCACAGCCACGAACGAGGGGGGAACCTCATGCCGATCACCGATGAGCGGGCCGCCGGCCGCGTCTTCCTGAAGCTGCTCCACCGCGACGACTACTACCCGGACCACTTGGTCGACAAGGGCCGGGACATCCTGGTGCGGCTGTGCGAGCGCATCGAGGCGGAGCGGCCCGCCGATGTCGAGGCGTTCTATGTCCTTACCCATGCCGCGACCGAGGAGTTCAACACGCTCCAGGAGGAGTTCTGGGCGGCGGACAGCGAGATCGAGACCGTGGCGCGGGACGAGATAGCCATGGACTTCTGGTTCATCGCGGAGACGTACGGGTTCGAGGACGCCGACCTGGAGGAGGTGGTCGCGCCCCGGGACTGGTGAGTCCCGCGCGACACCGAGCCGTACCCAGCGGGCCTCAGCCCAGCAACTCCCCTACCAGCGCGCCCACCTGCCCGGTCTCGATGAGGAATCCGTCGTGCCCGTACGGCGACTCGATCACCCGGAGCCGGTCGGCGGACGGGATCAGGGCGGCCAGCTCCGACTGCTGGGCGAGGGGATACAGCCGGTCGGAGTCCACCCCGGCGACCAGCGTGCGGGCCGTGACCCGGCCCAGCGCCGCTCGTGTGCCACCCCGGGCGCGGCCCACGTCGTGCGCGTTCATGGCCTCGGTCAGGGTGACGTAACTGCCCGCGTCGAAGCGGCGGATCAGTTTCCCGGCGTGGTGGTCGAGATACGACTCGACCTGGTACCGACCGCCCCGCCACGGGTCCTCGGCGCCTTGTGGTCCACGGCCGAAGCGCGAGTGCAGCTCCGGTTCGCTGCGGTAGGTGACATGGGCGATCCGGCGGGCCAGACCGAGGCCGGTGTGCGGGCCGCGCCCGGTGCCGTGGTAGTCGCCGCCGCGCCAGTCGGGGTCGGCGCGGACCGCCGTGAGCTGCGCGTTGGCCCACGCGATCTGCTCCGCGCTGGCGGCGGCCGTCGTCGCGAGCAGCAGCAGCGCGCCCACCTGCCCCGGGTAGGACACCGCCCACTCCACGGCCCGCATCCCGCCCATCGAACCGCCGACCACCAGCGCCCACCGCGCGATGCCGAGCGCCTGCGCGAGCCCGGCCTCGGCGGCCACCTGGTCGCGCTGGGTCAGGAAGGGGAACGCGCCGCCCCACGCCCGTGAACCGTCCGGGCGCGGCGCGGACGGTCCCGTACTGCCCTGGCAGCCGCCCAGTACGTTCGGCGCGACCACGAACCAGCGGTCGGTGTCCAGGGCCAGGCCCGGTCCGACCAGCCCCTGCCACCAGCCGGGCGTGGGATGCCCCGGCCCGGCGGGACCGCTGACATGGCTGTCCCCGGTGAGGGCGTGCAGCACCAGCTCGGCGTTCGAGGCGTCCGGGGCGAGGGTGCCCCAGGT
>NZ_JBHYUG010000033.1:0-10003 GCF_042749375.1 Streptomyces sp. NPDC059477
GCCCCCGCGCCCCCGCCCCCGCGCGCGGCCCCCGCGCCGGGTGATCGACCTTGCCGTTGACGGTCAACGGCAACGCGTCGAGGACGACGAGCGCGGCGGGGACCATGTAGTCGGGCAGGACGCCGGCGACCTGGGCACGCAGGGCCTCGGGGTCCAGGGCGCCGGCGACCTGGGTGGGCGCCGCCTCGGAATCCAGTGCGTGGGCGGCCTCGCGGCCCAGCTTCCCGGCGTCCCGGGCCCGCCCGGCGTCCAGGTCCAGCGCATCAGCGCCCGGGTCGGCCACGGCCTCGGAGCCCAGCGCATCGGCATCCCGGGCACGCCCGGCCCCCCGCTCCAGCGCACCGACGCCCCGAGAAGACGCCGCCCCAGATTCCAGCGCACCGGCGACCCGCGCAGGCGCGTCGCCCCCGCCCGGCACCACATACCCCACCAGCCGTTTCTCGCCGGGCCGGTCCTCACGGGCGACCACGACCGCCTGTCCCACCCCTGGCCGGGCGGCGAGCGCGGCCTCCACCTCGCCGAGTTCGACGCGGAAGCCGCGGATCTTGACCTGGGCGTCGGCCCGGCCGACGAAGACGAGTTCGACGCCGGTGGTCCAGCGGACCAGGTCGCCGGTCCGGTACATCCGCTCCCCGGCGGCGAACGGCGACGCCACGAACCGTTCCGCCGACAGCCCCGCCCGCCCCAGATAGCCCCGGGCCAGCCCCGCCCCGGCGACGTACAGCTCTCCCGTCACCCCGGGCGGCACCGGCTGGAGGAAGGGGTCGAGGACATACACCTGCCGGTTGTTCAGCGGCCGTCCCAGCGGCAGCACCTCGCCCTGTTCCTCCCCGGGTTCGAAGAGATGCCAGGTGGCGCACAGGGCGACCTCGGTGGGCCCGTACAGATGCCGCACCCGTACCTCCGGGCAGGCCGCCCGGACCCGCTCGACCGCCTCAAGGGGGACGACGTCACCGCCGGTCAGCACCTCGCGCACGCCGGTGAAGCAGTCGGGGGCCTCTTCCGCGAGCACCCGGAACAGCCCGGCCGTCAGGTGCACATGGGTGACCCCGGCGGCGATGTGCCGCCGTATCGCCGCCGCGTCGATCGCGACGCCCGGTGCGGCGATGACCACCCGGGCGCCGGTCGCCAGCGGCACCCACACCTCGAACAGCGAGATGTCGAAGGCGTGCGGGGCGTGGAACAGCACCGCGTCGCCGGGTCCGACGCCCCAGCCGCGCTCCCCGACGGTCGCCGCCGCGCTCCCGTGCGGCACGGCGACCCCCTTGGGCGTCCCCGTCGACCCGGAGGTGTACATCACGTACGCGAGATCGTCCGGGGCGGGATCCACGACCGGCGACACGCCCGCGCCCGTGTCGCCCACGGCAGTCGCGTCGACCTCATCGACGGTCACCGCGGGCGCTGAGTCCGTCAGTACGTACGCCACCCGCTCGGCGGGATACGCGCTGTCGACCGGGACGTACGCCGCCCCCGCCTTCCAGACCCCCAGCAGGGCGCCGATCAGCCCGGCCGACCGCTCCAGCCGGACGGCGACCCGGTCACCGGGGCGGACACCCCGCTCGTGGAGACGCGCGGCCACCCGGTCGGAGGCGGCGTCCAGTTCGCCGTACGACAGTTGCCGCTCACCCGAGGTGACGGCGACCGCGTCCGGGGCCGCCGCCACGCGGGCGCGGAAGAGGTCCAGGACGGAGTTGCCGGGCGGGTCCTCCCCGGCGGTGGCGTTCCAGCCCTCCACGACCAGGCCGCGTTCCAGTTGTCCCACGAGCCCGATGCGGCCGGCCGGGGCGGACGGGTCGGCGACGATCTGCTCAAGGATCCACACCAGCCGGCCCAGCAGATCACGGGCCACATCGGGGTCGACGGCGTCGGGCCGGTAGGTGATGTGCACCTTCATCGGCGTGCCGGGCATGACGCCGAGGGTGAGGGCGTAGTGGGTGGCCTGGTGGCCCTCGACATGGGTGAAGGCGAGCGCGCCGGGGGCGGAGGGCCGGTCGGGCGGCAGGGGATAGTTCTCGAACATCAGCATGGTGTCGAACACCGCGCCCGGCCCGCCCACCCGCTGGATCTCGGTGAGGCTGAGGTGCTGATGGGCCAGGAGCGCGGACTGACGGGACTGGAGTTCGGTCAGGGTACGCAGCACCGGCTGGTCGGGGTCGAGCCGGACCCGGACCGGCACGCTGTTGATGAACAGGCCCACCATCGCCTCGACGCCGGGCAGTTCGGCGGGGCGCCCGGCGACGGTGGCGCCGAAGACCACGTCGGTGCGGCCGGTGAGCCGGGCCAGCAGCATCGCCCAGGCGCCCTGGACGACGGTGTTCACGGTCAGGCCGTGGCGGCGGCCGAGGGTGGCGAGGGCTCCGGTGAGGGCGTCGGAGAGGGCCAGCGCGTTCTTCTCGGGCAGCACCGGCGGGCGGTCCGGGTCGGCGGGGGCGACGAGGGTGGGGCCGTCGGCGTCGGCGAGTTCGGCGTGCCAGGCGGCGCGGGCGGCCTCCTGGTCCTGCCGGGCGAGCCAGGCGAGATGGTCGCGGAAGGTGGGCGCGGGGCCGAGCCCGGCCGGGTCGCCGCCCGCCGCGTAGAGGGCGGCGAGTTCGGTGAGCATCACCGGCATCGACCAGCCGTCCAGCAGGATGTGATGAGACGTCATGACGGTCCAGTGCCGGTCGGGCGCGTACCGGACGAGCAGCAGCCGCAGCAGGGGCGCCTTGGCGAGGTCGAACCGTTCGGCGCGCTCCTCGGCGGCCAGCCGCCGCACCTCGCCCAGCGCCTCGTCCTCGCTCAGGCCGCCGTCCGAAATATCGATCTCACGCCAGCGCAGGGCGACCTCGCGCGGGATGAGCTGCACGGTCCGGCCGGACTTGCGGCGGTGGAAGCTGGCCCGCAGCGCGGAGTGACGTTCCAGCAGGGTCCGCCAGGCGGCGCGCAGCCGCCCCGCGTCGACGGCCCCGTGCAGCAGGTCGGTGCGCTGGATGGTGTAGAGGTCGGGGCCGCTCGCCCGGCCGCCGTACTGGGCGTGGAAGAGGAGACCTTCCTGCAACGGGGAGAGCGGCCAGACTTCGGCGAGCGCCGAGCCGTGGACCGGGGTTGTGGACGTCACCGGAAGAGCCCTCCTTCGAGGTCCGCTGCGATCGCTTCGAGCTGCTCGACCTCGTCCTGGTCCAGGTCGAGCAGGGGGAAGTCGGACGGGGTGTGGCCGCCGACCTCCGGATGGTCGGAGTGGGTGGCCAGGCCGCGCAGCAGCGCCAGCCAGATCCGGCCGAGGGTGTCCACGGCCGCGTCGCCCAGCACCCGGGCCGGGCGGCTGAGGGAGAGGGTGAGCTGGGGCCCGTGGCGGGTGTCGCGGACGGCGGCGCCCGCCTCCAGGGCGTGCGGCACCGGCATGCGCGGGTCGTCCGAGCTGTACAGGGCGCGCGGCCCGGCCGGTTCCCAGGGGATGGCCGGGTCGGCGCCGGGGCGGGCGCGGGCGGTGAACCGGCCCAGGTAGTTGAAGCCGATCTGCGGGGCGGGCAGTTCGGCGAGGACGGGTGCGGTGTCGGGGTTGAGGTGACGCAGCAGCCCGTGGCCGAGGCCGTCGCCGGGCACCGCGCGGATCTGTTCCTTGACGGTCTTCAGCAGCCGCCCGGCCGCCGCCTCCCCGTCCATCGCCCGGTACAGGTCCACCCCGCCCAGGTCGAGCCGTACCGGGTGGGCGCTGGTGAACCAGCCCACGGTCCGGGACAGATCGGCGCCGTCCAGCGCGGCCCGGCCATGGCTCTCGACCTGCACCAGGACCGGCGCGTACAGGTCCTGGCGCCAGTGCGCGACGGCTCCGGCGAGGGTGGCGAGCAGGATGTCGTGCAGTCCGCAGTGGAACAGGGTCGCGGTACGGCCGGCGAGGATGGCGGTGTCGTTGTTGCGCAGGGTCCAGGTGTCCCGGCGGACGGTCGCCGCCGTGTCCGCCTCGGGGTCCAGCGGCAGTACGCCGGGCAGCGGGGTGGCGTCGCGCAGCAGGGCGGCCCAGGCGGGCAGTTCGGCGACCCGGTGGTCCCGGCGCGCCTCCGCCGCCAGCCGCCGGGTCCAGTGCCGGTACGAGGTGGCGACCGGGGCGAGCCTCGGCGGCTGCCCGGCGGCGGCGGCCTCGTACGCCTGACGGAGGTCCGGCACCAGCACCCGCCAGGACACGCCGTCGACCGCGAGGTGGTGCACGGCGAGCACCAGCCGCCCGCTCCGGCCGGGCCCGGCGTCCAGCCAGACGGCCCGGACCATGCCCCCGCCCGCGGGGTCCAGCCGCTCCACGGCCTCCCGTGCGGCGCCCTCGGCGGCGTCGGCGAGATCGGCGGGGGTAAGGGCGTCGGTGGCGTCCAGGCGGCGGAGGAGGCCGGTGGTGTCGACGGAGTCACGGGGGACGACGGTCAGGTGGTGCGCGGCGAGACCGTCCGCGATGCCCCCGGTGCCCCCGGTGTTCCCGGCGCTCCCGTTGGTCTCGATACGGGCGCGGAGGGCCGCGTGGGTGTCGAGCAGGGCGGTGAGGGCGGTGGCGAGGGCGTCGGGGCGCAGGCCGGGCGGGGTGGCGAGGACCGTCCACTGGGCGAAGGCCCGGCCGGTGATCCGCTCGCCGAGCAGGTGCGCGGCGGGGGTCCAGGGCACCTCGCCCGTCTCGTCGTCGGCGCCCGTGGCCCCGTCAGCGGGGTCGAGCGGCTTGGCCACCAGGGCGAGCCGTTCCGGGGTCTTCTCGTCGAAGATCTGCCGGGGCGTGACGACCAGCCCGGCCTGCCGGGCCCGGGTGACCAGTTGCAGCGAGGTGATGGAGTCGCCGCCGAGCGCGAAGAAGCTGTCGTCGGCACCGGCCCGGTCGAGCCCGAGCAGCTCGGCGACGGCCGTGCACAGGATCTCCTCGGCCGGACTCCGGGGCTCCCGGCCGACGGCTCCGGCGGCGAAGTCGGGGGCGGGCAGCGCCTCGCGGTCCAGCTTGCCGTTCGGGGTCAGCGGCAGCGCGGGCAGGACCACGACGGCCGACGGGACCATGTGGTCGGGGAGCACCCGGGCGGCGTGGGCACGTACGGCCGACGGGTCCGGGGTACGGCCGGCGGCGGGCACCGCGTAGCCGATCAGCCGTTGGTCGTGGAGGGCGGCGACGGCCTGCTCGACGTCCGGGTGGTCCGCGAGCGCGGTCTCCACCTCACCGAGTTCGATGCGGTGGCCGCGCAGCTTGATCTGTTCGTCGGCCCGTCCGACGAACACCAGTTCCCCGGCGGGGGTCCACCGGACCAGGTCGCCGGTGCGGTACATCCGGCCGCCGGGTGTCCCCGGGGCGGCGACGAACCGGTGGGCGGTGAGCGAGGGCCGGGCGAGGTACCCCCGGGCGAGCCCGGTCCCGGTCAGATACAACTCGCCGGTCACTCCGGGCCGTACCGGACGCAGGAAGCCGTCCAGGACATGCGCCCCGGACCGCGCGATCGGGCCGCCGATGGTCAGCGGGCCGGACTCGGCCAGCGGGGCGGTGACGGTGGAGACGACGGTCGCCTCGGTGACGCCGTACTCGTTGTACAGCGCGCAGCGGCCCGCCCAGCGGCGCCGGGTGTCGGCCGGGAGCGCGTCCCCGCCGGACACCAGTACCCGCAGGTCGGGCAGCGGGCGGTCGGGCAGATGGGTGAGCTGGACGGCGGGCAGCACGGCGTGGGTGACGCGGTGCCCGGCGAGCAGGTCGCCGAGTTCGTCGCCGGTGGTGTGCCCGCCGGGCGGCGCCAGCACCAGCCGCCCGCCCGCGCACAGCGTCGGCCAGATGTCCCCCATCGACACGTCGAAGCTCGGCGACACGAGCTGGACGAGACGGGTGCCGCCGTCCATCCCGTAGCGGGCGATGCGGTCGGCGATCAGGCTCCCCAGTCCCCGGTGGGTGACGGCGGCGCCCTTGGGGGTGCCGGTGGAGCCGGAGGTGTAGATGACATAGGCGGTGTGGTCGGGGTCGAGGCCCGGGGCGGCGAACTCCGCTACGGGAACCCCGGCGGCGTCCGGCTCCTCGCCGTCCAGCGTCACCACCGGCCCCGTGAACCCCTCCGGCACCATCGCCCGCGTCCCCAGGGTGCACAGCACGACCTGCGGCGCGGCGTCGGCCAGGACGAAGGCGATGCGGTCGGCGGGGTGTTCGGGGTCGACGGGTACGTACGCCCCGCCCGCGAGCGCGATGGCGAGCAGCCCGGTGATCAGCTCCACCGAGCGCGGCGCCAGCACGGCGACCCGCGCCTCGGGCCCGACCCCGTGGTCGGCGAGCCGGCGGGCGAGACGCCCGGAGTCGGCGGCGAGCCGGGCGTACGTCACCTCCCGGCCGGCCGCGACGAGGGCGACGGCCGTCGGGGTACGGGCGGCCTGTGCGGCGAAGTGACGGGGCGGGAGGGGGATGGTGTGGGGCGAGGCGGAGAGGCCGGAGGACTCGGGCGAGGCAGAGAAGCCAGAACGGTCGGAGGTGCCGGGCGAGGCAGAGGAGCCGGAGAGGCCGGGCACGCCGGACAGACTGGGGGCGTCGGACCCGGCGCCCGTCCCGGGCAGCGGCACCTCCACGCGTCCCACCGGCGTCGACGGGTCCGTCACCAGCTGTTCCAGCACCCGGGCCAGCGCGTCGGCGAGTGCCTCGGCGTCCGTCGCCGGGAACAGGGCGAGCCGGTGGGCGAGGCGGAGCCGCAGACGGTCGCCGAGGACGACGCCGAGGGTGAGCGGGTAGTGGGTGCCCTCGACGGTCGAGAGGTGCTCCATGCGCAGGGCGCCGGGGGACGCCGGGTCGCCGACCGCGCGGGGGTAGTTCTCGAAGACGAGCACCGAGTCGAAGGCGGAGCGCGAACCGGTCAGCCGTTGCAGCTCCGACAGGCCCAGGTGGTGGGCGCCGAGCAGCGCGGACTGGCGGCCCTGCAAGCCGGTGAGCAGTTCCAGCGCCGGTCGCTCGCCGTCCAGCTCCACCCGGACGGGCACGGTGTTCATGAACACCCCGACCATCCCCTCGACGCCGGGCAGTTCGGTGGGCCGGGCGGCGACGGGGGCGCCGAACACCACGTCCGTACGGCCCGTCAGCCGCGCGAGCACCAGCGCCCAGGCGCCCTGCACCAGCGTGTTGACGGTGAGCCCGGCGCCCCGCGCGAAGGCGACAAGGCGGGCGGTGAACTCCTCCGGGAGGGCCCGGGTCAGATATCCGGCCGCCGCCGAGTCGGCCGCCCGCCCCAGGGGGTCCACGAGCGTCGGCTCGTCCACCCCGGCCAGCTCCGCCCGCCAGGCGGTCCGCGCGGCCTCCTTGTCCTGCCGGGCCAGCCAGGCGAGATGGTCCCGGAAGGACGGCGCAGGCCCCAGCCCGGCGGCGTCGCCGCCGGACTTCCCCGAGGCGCCGCCGCCGGACTGCCCAAAGGTGTCGCCGCCGGACTCGTACAGGGCGGAGACCTCGTTCAGGACGACGGACATCGACCAGCCGTCGAACAGGATGTGGTGCGTGACGACGATCAGCCGGTGCACCTCGGCCGAGAGCCGGATCAGGACCAGCCGCAGCAGGGGCGGCCGGGCGGGGTCGAAGCGCTCGGCGCGCTCCCGCTCGGCCTGCTCCGCGAGCCGCGCCTCGGTGTCCGCCGCGCCCAGCCCGGCCAGATCGACCTCCCGCCACGGCACCCGTACGTCGGTCACCACGGCCTGGACGAGCCGCCCCGAGCCGAGCCGGTGGAACCCGGCGCGCAGGGTGGGATGCCGGGCCGCGACCCCTTCCCAGGCCGCCCGCAGCCGGGCCGTGTCGAGCGGTCCGCGCAGTTCCAGCACCCACTGGCCCTCGTAGACATCGGGGCCCTGCTCGTCGTAGGCGGCGTGGAAGAGGAGCCCTTCCTGGAGCGGGGTGAGCGGCCAGACCTCGGCGAGTCGGGGGACCTCGGCGGTCAGTTCGGCGGACTCGTCGGCGGTGAGGACGAGGAGCGGGACATCGGGTGCCGTCGGCCGCGCGCCCGCTTCGAGGACGGCCACGGCGGCGAGGGCGGCCGGGGTCTCGTGCTCGAAGACGTCCTGGGCGCGGAAGCGGACGCCCTTGCGGGTGCCGCGCGCGGCGAGCTGCATCGACATGATGGAGTCGCCGCCGAGTTCGAAGAAGCTGTCGTCCACGCCGACCCGCTCACGCCCGAGGACGTCCGCGAAGAGCGCGCAGATGAGCCGCTCGGCCGGGGTGCGGGGCTCGCGGGTCGTGGTGGCCGCCAGCTCCGGTGCGGGCAGGGCCCGGTGGTCGACCTTGCCGTTGGCGGTCAGCGGGAGCGTGTCGAGGAGGACGAGGGCGGCCGGGACCATGTAGTCGGGCAGCGTCCGCGCGAGTTCGGTCCGCAGCCACTCCGGCCGGGCGTGCTCGCCGTCCGGGACGACGTACCCGATCAGGCGCTTCTCGCCGGGCCGGTCCTCACGGACGGCCACGACCGCCTGACCGACGCCGGGCAGGGCCGCCAGCGCGGTCTCCACCTCGCCGGGTTCGACCCGGAAGCCCCGGATCTTGACCTGGGCGTCCGCGCGCCCAGCGAACACCAGTTCGCCGTCTTCGGTCCGGCGGGCCAGGTCGCCGGTGCGGTACATCCGCTCCCCGGCCGCGAACGGGGACGCCACGAACCGTTCGGCGCTGAGCGCCGCCCGCCGGAGGTAGCCGTGCGCCAGCCCGGCACCGGACAGATACAGCTCACCGGTCACCCCGGGGGCGACCGGACGCAGGGCGTCGTCCAGGAGATGGACCTGACGGCCGGCCAGGGGGCGCCCGATGGGGAGCTGTGCGCCGGAGTGCGCGCCGGGCTCGATGGTGTGCCAGGTCGCGCACAGCGTGGACTCCGTGGGGCCGTAAAGATGCCGGACCCGCAGGTCGGGGCATGCCTCCCGCACCCGCCGTACGGCTTCGGGGGGTACGACGTCCCCGCCGGTCAGGACTTCCCGCGCCCCGGCGAAGCAGTCGGGCGCCTCGTCGGCGAGCACGCGGAACAGCCCCGCCGTGACGTGCACATGGGTCACCCCGGACGCGAGGTGCCGCCGTATCGCCGCCGCGTCGACGGCGATGCCCGGCTCGGCGACGACAATCCGGGCACCTGTCGCCAGCGGCACCCACACCTCGAACAACGAGATGTCGAACGCGTGCGGGGCATGGAAGAGGACCGTGTCCCCGGGGCCGACCCGCCAGCCACCGTCCCCGGCGAGGGCGGCGACCGCGCCCTGCGGCACGGCCACACCCTTCGGCGTCCCGGTCGAGCCGGAGGTGTACATGACGTACGCGAGATCGTCACCGGTCGGGCCGCCGTACGAGGGCGAAGGGCCGTCCCCGCTGCCGGGACTCGGCGGCGCGTCGAGCGTCAAGGCGGGTGCGTCGAGCGTCAGGGCGGGCGCGGAGTCCGTCAGTACGAAGGCGACCCGCTCGGCGGGATAGGCACTGTCCACCGGGATGTACGCCGCCCCCGCCTTCCACACCCCCAGCAGGACACCGATCAGCTCGGCCGACCGCTCCAGCCGCACCGCCACCCGGTCACCACGCCGGACACCCTGAGCGTGCAGATACCCGGCCACCCGGTCGGAGGCGGCGTCCAGTGCGCCGTACGACAGCCGCCGCTCGCCCTGGACGATCGCCACCGCGTCCGGCGTCCGCGCCACATGTGCGCGGAACAACTCCAGCACCGAACCCGGCGCTGCCACCGACGTGCCGTTCATGTCTCCCCCTTCGACGGGCGACCGCATGTGCGGGGTTGTGGGGCTGGTGGTGCCGATCGGCCGGGTCGGGCCGCGTGGGACCGGGTTGGACCGCGTTGGGCCGCGTTGGGCCGCGTTGGGCCGCGTTGGGACAGTCGCGACCGATGGGGCGAGATGGGGGCGGGCCGGGCCGGTCAGGGGGTTCCGTCGCCCGGTCGGCGCGGGCCACGGACCTTGCCGCCGCCGGGGATTCCGCCGGGGCCGCCGTTCGGACCGCCGCCCGGACCTCGGGTCGGACCGCCGGTCGGGCTGCCGTTCGGACCGCCGCCCGGGCCGCTTCCGGGTGTCCCGCCGGGTGTCC
>NZ_JBHYUG010000033.1:10013-78108 GCF_042749375.1 Streptomyces sp. NPDC059477
CGGGGGGCGGCGTGCGCCCCCCCCCGCGGGGCCGCCTGGCGGGCGCCCGGGGGGGGCCCCCCCCCCCCCCGGGGCCCGGGAGTCCGCCGCCCGGCATGCCCCCCGACATTCCTCCAGGCATCCCACCCGGCATCCCACCGGGCATTCCCCCGCCTCGGGTGCGGATGGCCGGCATCGGCTGCTGCTCGTGGGTGTCGGGCTCGCGGTGGCCGTTGTCGCGGGGGTGGGGCACGGCGTCGGGGGACCTGCTGAACTGGGTGGTGTGCAGCTGGGTGTAGAGGCCCCCGGCGGCGAGGAGTTCGTCGTGGGTGCCGCGTTCGCGGACCCGGCCGTCGTCGATGACGAGGATCTGGTCGGCCTCGCGGACGGTGGAGAGCCGGTGGGCGATCACCAGGGAGGTGCGGTCGCGCAGGGCGGTCTTCAGGGCGCGCTGCACGGCGGCCTCCGCCTCGGAGTCGAGATGGGCGGTGGCCTCGTCCAGGACGACGATCGCCGGTGCCTTCAGCAGCAGCCGGGCGACGGCGACACGCTGCTTCTCACCGCCCGAGAGCCGGAAGCCACGGTCCCCGACGACGGTGTCGAGACCGTCGGGCAGGGACTGGATCAGATCCCAGATACGGGCCTGGTCGCACGCCTCGATCAGCTCCGCCTCGGTGGCGTCGGGCCGGGCGTAGGCGAGGTTGGCGCGGATGGTGTCGTGGAAGAGATAGGCGTCCTGGGCGACCACGCCGACGGCGGCGCGCAGCGAGTCGAAGGTGAGGTCGCGGACGTCCTCGCCGTCGATGCGGACGGTTCCGCCGGACACGTCGTACAGCCGGGACACCAGGTGGGTGATGGTGGTCTTGCCGGCGCCCGAGGGGCCGACGAGGGCGGTGAGGGTGCCCGGGGCGACGGTGAAGTCGAGGCCGTGCAGGACCTGGTCGGCGGGCCGGGTGCGTTCGCCGTCGGCTCCGGGGTGGCTCTCCAGGGAGGCGAGCGAGACCTCTTCGGGGCGGGGGTAGGCGAAGGAGACGCCCTCGAAGCGGATCTCGGGGGCCGGGGCGCTGCTCGGGGCGGGGAGCGCGGTGGCGTCGGGGCGTTCCTCGATGAGCGGTTTGATGTCGAGGAGTTCGAAGATCCGGTCGAAGCTGATCAGCACCGTGAGGGCGTTGGCCTGCATGCTGGAGAGCTGGGTGATGGGACCGAACAGCCGGCCCAGCAGGGTGGCGAGGGCGACGAGGGTGCCCAGTCCGATGGCCCCGTTGAGGACCAGGCCGCCGCCGACGCCGTACACGAGGGCGGTGGTGAGCGCGGTGAGCAGGGCCATGAGAATGAACGCCATACGGCTGAAGACCGTGAGCCGTACGCCGACCTCCCGGACGTTCGCCGCTTGGTCTTGGTACCTGCCGAGTTCCTCGGCCGGGCGGCCGAAGAGCTTGGCGAGCATGGCGCCCTGCACATTGAAGCGCTCGTGAATGGTGCCGCTCAGGTTGGCGTGCAATTCCATCTGCTTCCTGGAATACGCCTGGAGACGGCGGCCGATGTAGAGCCAGGGCAGGAAGAAGACGGGAAGGAGGACGAGAGCGATCAGGGTGACGAGCCAGGAGAGATAGAACATCTCGGCGAGCACCAGCACCACGGTGAGGGCGCCGGTCGCCGACATCAGCAGGGTGGTGAGGGCCTGCTGGGCCATCACCACATCGGTGCTGAGCCGGCTGGAGAGGGCGCCGGTCTGGGTGCGGGTGAAGAAGGCCAGCGGCATGCGCTGCACATGGCGGAACGCCTGAACCCGCAGGTCATAGCTGACACCCTGGCCGATCCGGCCGGAGAGATAGCTCTGGGCGAGCTGGGTGACCGAGCCCACCAGGGCGAGTGCGGCGACCAGCAGCGCGAAGACCAGGACGACCTGGGAGTCGTCTTTCATGATTCCGCTGTCGACGATCTCCTTCAGCAGCAGAGGGGTCGCGACGATGATGAGCGAATCGACGAGGGTGACCAGAATGAGCGCGATCACCGTCGCGCGATGCGGTGTGACAAAGGCGAGTACCCGCCGCGATGTTCCCGGCCTGATCGTGGACGGCTCCGAATCGTCGCCGCCCTTCATCATCACCCCACCGGGGGTCTGAGTGATCAGCATGTCGAAGGGAACCTCCTGCGGTAGGGATTCAGGGAAACAGCGGCCGTAAATGGGCGGAGTGAGTTCTCGGGCCATTCCGGTGTCTCGCGATCCGGGGCCGACGATACCTGTCTGAATTCCGACCAACCACGCACACAGAGTGAGGTTTTGGGCATGGAAGATACGGCGGCTCGTCGGCCGGATGCCGTTCCGGCCGGGCGGCATGCCGCACCGCCGCCCGGCGGGACGGTTCCGTGCGTCACTGGAGCCGCGGCGGCGTCCAACCGACCGAATTGCCCGGTTGGACAACCCAGCCTGCTCGAATGGGCAGTCGGACGCACGGCCGGTTCGGACGGGTCGTCGGACCATACGGCGGGTCGGCTCGGCGCATGGGGCGACCGGGCCCGATGACCGGCCGAAGTGGCCGGTCGGCACAGCCGGTCGACATGGCCGGTCGACATGGCCGGTCGAAGTGGTCAGCCTGAGTGGCCGGTCTGAGTGGCCGGTCTGAGTGTCGGCCGAAGTGGCCCGTCGGAGCCCCGTGGAGTCCCGTGGGAGTCCCGTGGGAAGCCCCGTCCGGATAGCCCCGTCGGAGTTGTCCGCCGGACGTGCCGGGGAACTCAGACGCGTGGAATGGCCGGGGAATCCACCGGAAGGACCGGCGCGGCGGCGGGAACCGCGGTAGCCGCCGGAACCGGGGAATCATTGCCTTGGGCGAGGTTCTTCTCCACCCGGGCGGCGACCTCTTCCCAGATATGCGCGCACTCACGGGCCAGATGGGCCACGGTGCCGCTCCAGTACGGCGGCACGGTGTCGATGATTCCCTCCCACTCGTCGGGCGGGAGCATATGAACACTGAGCAGCCGCAGCAATTGCCGGCCCGTCTCGTTGAGCCGGAGGGCGGGGTCCGCCTTGAGCCGGTTCACCGCCGAGAGCCCCTCCGTGAAGGCGGGGACGGCGGCGGTGTCGTGCCGGACCGTTTCCCCATAGCCCGAGTGCGGCACGACTCTGAGTATCTCCTCGCGCGGTCTTGGCCGGGCGCCCCGGGGACGCGCGGGGAGCAACGGTTCCTCCCCCCGGCTGAGGCGATTGCGCACGTCCCGGGCGGTCTCCGGGGAGATACCGGCGGCGCGGGCTATCTGGCGCAGGGACAGATCGGGGTTCTCGCTGATCAGCTGCCCCGCCCGTCTGCGCCCCTCGGCGATGTCGACGGGACGCACCCGCCCGTCCCGGCCGATCCGGGGGAGATCCTCCCCGGCGCCTCCGGCCTGGGCCCTCCGGCGCACCTCGGCGACCGTGCCGGGCGCGATGCCCGTCACGGAGGCTATTTTCCGGTCCGACCACTGCGGATGCGTGGCGACGATCCGCGCGGCGGCCCGTTTGCGGTCGGGCAGCGACAGCGGCAGGCCGTGCCGCACATTGGACTCCACGGCCAGCACGAAGGCGTCCGCTTCCGTGCCGTCGTAGAACGTCACCGCGATGGTGTGCCGGCCGCGCAACTGGGCGGCGCGCAGCCGGTGCAGTCCGTCGATGACCCGCATCGAGGCACGGTGCACGATGATGGGCGGCAGCGCGATGTCCAGCTCCGCGAGTGTCGCCACATGGTCCGGATCCTCACCCGCGTTTCTCGGTGAACCGTCCGCTGATAATGATCGAATGTCGACGTCGACGATCCTGTCATCCGTACTCCCCCGTCGCACTTACCTCTCCGTTCGCTCGGCTCACGCCTTCCTCGTGCGTCGCGACATCCGGCGACGCCTGCCGGCACACACCGATTCCGCTGCCACGAGCCGATCGACCGGCGCACGCCACAAATGCCCGGCGGCGTCCACCGACTTCTCGCGCTCATTTCATGGCGACCGGGTCCTCGGCGCGCCGGCACTGCACGACTGCCTCACCACTGCACCGCTGTAGTCGGGTCCCTGATCACTTCGGTTCGTAGACCTGTGGAGTCCGCTCACTGCGAGGAGCCGAACCGGGGGCGCACTCGCAATTTCGAACGAGGCTCCAGGCGAAGAAGATTCCTTTTCCCTGACGCTTCACTCTAACAGCCAACTCACAGTCCAGACGGCGCACATCCTGCATTCCAGTATTTGAGACGGGCCATCAATTTCACCGAACAGCAGGTGCGAGGGTGTTTCAGAAGCCTTCGGAACGCCCCCGGAAGCCTGTGGCGGCCTTGACGACGCCCTTGATTGGACCCTTGAGTCCGCCTTGAGGTCCCACAGGGAGCCCCTACGGCCGGAATGAGCCATTCTCCCTTTACTTTCCGGCTATTCACTGCGCATTCAACCACCGTCCGACCGCCCGGTCGGGTAAGGATACAAACCGGCAGCATAAAACGACGGCCATGGCGGCACGCGCCAAAGGGCCGTAACCGGGAAGGGAATTCCCACCTTCCCGTCGGGGCCGCCGAACAGGCATGCGTAAAAACCCGGCGACCGGCCAATACCGATTCACGGGCATGGAAGTGCCCCGCCCTGGCCTGACCGCCGGCGCCCGATGCTCTCACCGCCATGGTTTCAGCGACGTAACAGCCGTACGGCCTGCGGGATCCCGGGGAATGCGCACACAGGGGGTTGCAGCGGGGTAACGGGAGGCGTTCCGGCGCGGTAACCATCGGCGCGCTGTACTGGGCGGCGGATCGCGATGACCAACCCCCCGCTCCCTTTTCAGGAGGTCCCATGCCCACCGCACCCGGTCTCTGCGCCACCTGCGGCGTCGAGTTCGTCCCCTCCCCCCGCCGCCGGGGCCGCCCCGACTCCCGCTTCTGCACCGCCACTTGCCGCACCCTGTGGGAGCGGGCCCATGGCGCGCGGGGCGGGTCGGAAGCCGCGGGCGACGGGAGCGACGGGGCCGGTACGGGCGGTACGGGCGATGGGGGCGGTGCAGGTGAGGCGAGGGCCGGGGCGAGGGCCGAGGCCGGTTCCAGGGCCGGGATCGAGATCGGGGCCGGATTCGGGTCCGGGTCCGGAATCGGGTCCGGGGCCGATTGTGCGACACCCCTGCCGCCGCTCGGCACCGAGCACTCCTGCCCCCATTGCGGCCACCAGCTGACCATCGTCAACTTCGTACTGCCGAGCCTGGATTCCACGGGGGACACGGGGGCGGGCGGCGCCTGTGTGGAGGTCCCGGAGCAGTCCTCGCCGGAACGCCCGACAGCGTGAGGGCCTGAGCGCGTGAAGATCCTCTGACGTCGAGGCGGTGGCGGGCGCGTCACCCATGTGGGCGATTGCGGCGGCCCTCCGAAGCGGGCAGCGAGGGCTGTGGGTGACACGAAATGCGGCGCCGGGGGTACGTAGGTTTGCATGACATCTGTGCGCCCCGCCCTCTTGGTGCCCACCGCCACCTACCGCCTCCAGTTGCAGCCGGGCTTCCCGTTCGCGGCTGCCGCGCGGGCGGTGCCGTATCTCGCCTCGCTCGGCGTGTCGCATCTGCATCTGTCGCCGGTGCTGGAGGCGGTGCCCGGGTCGGCGCATGGGTACGACGTCGTCGACCACGCGCGCGTGCGGGACGAACTGGGCGGCGAACAGGGGCTGCGCGCGCTGTCGCGCACCGCGCGGGAACACGGGCTCGGCCTGGTGGCGGATCTGGTGCCCAACCACATGGCGCTGTCCGCGCGCCACAACCACGCCCTGTGGGAGGTGCTGCGCGAGGGCCCGGAGTCGCCGTACGCGCGCTGGTTCGACATCGACTGGGAGGCGGGGGGCGGACAGGTGCTGCTGCCGGTGCTCGGCGGTCCGCTGGGCGCGGAGGCCGGGCGGCTGACGGTCGACGGGGACGTCCTGCGCTACTGCGACCAGGTGTTCCCGCTGCGCGAGGGCACGGGCGGGCTGCCGCTGACCGCGCTGCTGGACGCCCAGTGGTACCGCCCGGTGTGGTGGCGGCTGGCCCGTACCGAGCTGAACTACCGGCGGTTCTTCAGCATCTCCGAGCTGATCGGGGTGCGGGTCGAGGACCCCGAGGTGTTCGAGGCGACACACGCGAAGATCCTCGCCCTGCTGCGCGAGGGGGTGCTGGACGGGCTGCGCGTCGACCACCCCGACGGGCTCGCCGACCCCGACGGCTATCTGCGGCGGCTGCACGAGGCGACCGGCGGGCGCTGGACGGTCGTGGAGAAGATCCTGGCCGACGGCGAACGGCTGCCGGCCGCCTGGCCGGTCGCGGGCACCACGGGCTACGACGCCCTGCGCCACGTCGACGGCCTGTTCACCGACCCGGCGGGCGCCGGGGAACTCGTCGGGCGGTACCGGCGGTTCGCGGCCCCGCAGACCGACCGGGGCGGCGCGTGGGCGGCGACGGTGCGCAGAGCGGCGTACCGGGTCCTGGGGCATGAGCTGGCGGCGGAGATGGACCGGCTGACGCGGGTGGCGCACCGGGTGTGCGCGGGCGCGCCGGACCCGGTGCTGCGCGACCGGGCTCCCTGGGCGCTGCGCACCGCCCTGCGCGAGCTGCTGGTCCGCCTCGGGGTCTACCGGCCCTACGCCTCCACCGACGCGGCCGAGGTGGTCACCGAGGAGGCGGCCGAGGAGGCGAAGGCGGCCTATGCCGTGCCGGAGGAGGCGGGCGCGGTCGATGTCGTACGGGATCTGCTGCTGGGGCGGCACGGGGAGCTGCCCGGCGTGGCGGAGCTGCGGGCGCGGTTCGCGCAGACGGCGTCGGCGCTGCGGGCCAAGTCGGTGGAGGACACGGCGTTCTACCGCTATGTGCCACTGCTCGCGGCGACGGAGGTGGGCGGGAATCCGGGCGCGCCCGGCGTGTCGCCGGCGGACTTCCACGCGTACTGCGCGCGCGTGCAACGCGATTGGCCGACCACGGGCACGGTGGTGTCCACGCACGACACCAAGCGCAGCGCGGACGTACGGGCCGCGCTGGCGGTGCTCACCGAATGTCCCGGGCGCTGGGCGGATGTGCTGGCGGAGGTGGTGCGCGACGGCGAGGGCGGGCCGGACGCCCAGTTGGCGTGGGTGGCCTGGCAGACGGTGTTCGGCCTGGGCCCGGCCGCGCCGGAGCGGGTGCGGGAGGCCCTGCTGAAGCATGTGCGCGAGGCGGGCCTGTACACGAGCTGGACGGAGCCGGAGCCGCCGTACGAGGAGGCGGTCGCGGCGTTCGTCGGGACGGGGCCCTGCGGGCCGCCCGGCGCCCGCGTGGCGGCCTTCCGGGCGGCGCTGGAGCCGTACATCCGGGCCAATGTGCTCGGCACGGCCCTGGTCCACCTCACCATGCCGGGCGTGCCGGATGTCTACCAGGGCACGGAGGGCGAGTACCGGGCGCTGGTGGACCCGGACAACCGCGGTGTCGCCATGTTCCCGCCGCCGGAGCCGGGCGCCAAGAACGCGCTGACGGCCGCGGCCCTGCGGCTGCGGGCCCGCCGCCCGGACGCCTTCGGCGAGAACGCCTCGTACGCGCCGCTCCCCGCCGAGGGCCCCGCCGCCGCCCACTGCCTCGCTTTCATCCGCTCCGGCCAGGTGATCACCGCCGTCACCCGGCTGTCCCTGCGGCTCGAAGAGGCGGGCGGCTGGTCCGGCACCCACCTCCCGCTGCCGCCGGGCCACTGGGTGGACCTCCTGGACCCGGAACGCCGTTTTACGGGCCACGCGCGCGTGGCGGACCTTTTCGAGAGCTTGCCGGTGGCCCTGCTGGAACGGAGCGCGGAGCCACAGCCGAACGGAGTGATCGGCGCCCCTTAGCGGCGCGGGGACTGCGCGACAAGCCACGACGCACCGGTACCCGCCGACCCGCACCGGCGGCCCCACCGCACCCATCGGTGTGCGGGCCTCGCGGCGGCCGGGGCGCGTCCAGGCCTTCCTGGTGCTTCCGGACGCCTCCCGATGCCACCTTGTGCCGCCCCGGTGACGTCCTTGACAGCCACGGTCGGCCGTGGGGTACTGCGGAGGCGAGGCAAAGCGGACTCGACGACAGGTCGGGGGGTGGGTCTGCTGCCGCACATGCGCTATCCCACGGTCACTGAGTTGGTGTCGTCCACGCGGGCGCTGACCACGGACCATCCCGGTCTGTGCACGCTGCGGCAGGTGGGGGCCTCCCGCGCGGGACGGCCGCTGCACCTGCTGTCCGTGGGCCGCGCCCGCCGCGCGGTGCTGGTCGTGGCGGGCGCGCACGCCAACGAGCCGACGGGCGGGCGCACCCTGCTGACGCTGGCCCGGCGGGTCGTGCACGACAGAGGACTGCGGGACGGCCTGTCGTGGCACTTCCTGCTGTGCGCCGACCCCGACGGGGCGAGCCTGCACATCACCCCGGCCCCGCACAGCCTGCTGGACTACCACCGCGGCTTCTACCGGCCGCCCGGCCCCGAGCAGCCCGAGTGGTCACCGGCCGCGCTGCCCCCGGACCGGCTGCCGCCCGAGACCCGCGCCCTGACCGGCGTGATCGACGAACTGCGCCCCTACCTCCAGGTGACCCTGCACGGCACCGACCTGGGCGGCAGCTGGGTGCAGTTGACGAAGGACATCCCGGGGCTCGCGGAGCCGTTCGCCCGGTCGGCGGCGGAGCTGCGCATCCCGGTGGAGACGGGCGCCTCGGACGCCGCGGGCTGGCCCGTGGCCGGGCCCGGCGTCCATGTGATGCCCCCGCCGGACGCCGGCGCGGCCTACCCGAGCATGCCGGACGACGCGCGCAACAGCACCTGGTACCACGCGCACCGCTACGGCGGGCTGACCGCGGTCGTGGAGGTGCCGATGTGGGCCAGCGACCTGGTCACCGATCTGGCGCCGCATCCGGCCCCGGCGGTGGCCCTGCGCCGGCTCGCCCAGCGGCTGCTGCGGGACACCCTGGAGGTGGAACGGGTGATGGCGGACGCGCTGCCCCGCCTCGAAGGCGCGAGCGGTCCGCTCCTGCGGGCCGCCCAATGGGGCCTCGGCCTGGTGCCGGGGCTGGCCGCCGACTGGATCGACACCCCGCCGGCGGGCTCCACGATGGCCTACGTAGGCAGCGTCGACGCCTTCGCCCGCCGACTGCCGCTGCGCGCGGCGGCCATGCTGCTACGGGCCCTCCAGGAGACCGACGCCCGCGCGGCCTCCCGCCTGGAGCGCCTGGTCACCACCTGGAGCACCACCTTCGCCCACCGCTTCCACGCCCGCTGGGTCCCCCTGCAACACCAGACAGAACACCAGACCCGCACCGTCCTGGCAGCAGCCCTGCACGCCCGGGAGCGGGCGTCCTGAGAGCGCGGGAAAAGGTCTGGGGGCATTCTCTCCGCCGGTCCACCGGGGGCGCGAACGGCCCACACGGCACAACGGCCCGAGCGGGGCTCTGGCGGCCATGGCGGCGGCTCGGCAGTGGCGGACGGGGCACACAGCACTACGGCCGACCTCTCGGCGCGAGCGAGCGCGAGCGCGCACTGACGGTCGCGGTGACGACTCGCCGAAGGACGAGCGGCACGCACGCGGCACGCCGGTCACGCTCCCGGCACGCGAGTGGACTCCCCGGACGCGTGAGGGCGCGGCACCACCACAGCGGGGCCGACCGTCTGACGGCCACACACGCGGATGCCCCAAACGGCCACGCGCGCGGGGCCGCCTCGAAGCCGCGCACCCACGCGCGTACGCGGAGGCACCCCCGTCAGTCACGCGCTCGGCGCACACCCGACCGGGCGCTGCCAGGTGCGCGGCCCGCACCCGCGCGGGCGTCCGTAGAGGCACACGCCCGTCACCCGCGCACCCGAACCCCGCCCGGCTACCGCCCGCACGCGCGCGTGCCGCAGGCTGCCCCGATCACCCCGCGCACGCCGTGTGGCCCAGCGCCATGGCCCCGGCTCGGACAGCACCGAACCCCAGCCGGGACGGCCCGGCTCAGGCGTCCAGCTCGAACACCACCCCCGTGCTCCCCCGCAGCTCGCAGTCGTTGGAGAAGGTCTGGCGGAATTCGACGGAACGGCCGCTCCACTGGCCGCGCGCGTGGGCGGTGACCGGCGAGTAGAGCATGGGGCAGGTCGTGGCGGCGAGCGACGAGATGTTGCCGATGTCGCCGTCGGCGGAGGCGAGTTGGCCGCAGGCGGTGGTGGCCTGGCTGTGGCCCTGGGGCGGATTGCACATCAGGAGGGTGCCGCGCGTGTCGCTGGACTGGGTGTCGCCGCGGGTGACGGTGAGGTAGAGCCAGTTGCCCGGGAGGGAGGGCTGTTCGGTCGCCCCGGCGGGGACCGCGGCGGTGGCGAGGAGCAGGCCCGCGAGCAGAGTGCCGCGCCCCGCTCTCCTGATCTGCGGATACGTCGTGTACGTCATTCCCGGTGCATCGGCACGGCGGCGGTCGAACCCCACCCCGACTCACCCGAACGGGATGCCTCTGACGCCCGGCTGCGGGGCGATTCCGGAGACGTGGACCCCGACCCGCGCCTCAGGGGCGCCCGGCCGCTCCACCGGGATCCGGCGCGCCCCGCACCCGTAGTGGAAGCCAGGGGGCGGCGAGGTGCCGCGCGGTGCTGCCGCCGCCCGGCTCGTCGGCGTACAGGCCGACGACGACCAGGGTCTGCCGGGTGCCGTGGCCATGGGCAGCGGCCACAGCGGGGGCCCGCGCGGGAGGACGCCGGATCACCCTCGGCATGCCCCGCGGGTGGCGATTCGCGGGCGGCTCAGCCCGCGGCCAGCCGGAACGCCATGGTGCCGAAGGAGACCTGGTCGCCCTCGGAGACGACCACGGCGCCGATGACCCGGCGCCCGTTGACGCTGGTGCCGTTGGTGGAGCCGAGGTCGCGCAGCACCCACATGCCGCCCTGGCGGGTGAGTTCGGCGTGCACGCGGGAGACCGTCTCGTGGTTCAGGCGGAGCCCGTTCGCGGGGTCGCGGCCTATGCGCAGGCCGTGCCCGGACGCGGGGTGCGGCAGCAGCAGCTTGGGCAGCCGCTCGGCCTGCCAGGCCCGCCGCAGCCGTACGGTGAAGCCGGAGACCGCCTCGACCGTGCCGAACACCGCGCGGGAGAGCCGTCCCTCGGTGGGCAGGTCGGCGGTGAGCAGAGCGAGTTCGTCGGGGCGCCGGGCGGCCAGCGCCAGTTCCATGCGACGCACGAACGTGTCGTGCGACAGACGGCCCATGGCGACGCCGTCACGCAATACCTTCAGCGCCTTGTCGCGCTCCGCGTCGGACAGCCTCGCGGGGTACGTGGGGAACTCGAAAGACGACGTCACGCAGGTGATTGTCGGTCAGCGAAACCCCAGGTGTCCAGGAATCGAGGAAAGGGCGCCCCCGCGCGCGTACCCGACGGCACCGGAGAGGAAAAGGGGCCGACCGCAAATGGGGGTATGCGCCAGCGGACCGCGCGCGCGTCCCGCACGATGGACGCGCTACCTCCCGGTGGGCAGACGAAGGGGAGCCGTCCGTGCAGTTCGAGGTGTGGGCACCGCAGGCAGAACGCGTGACCCTGGAGTGCGAGGGCCGCTCGCGCGCGATGGAGCGCGATCCGGGGCGCGCGGGATGGTGGACCGGGGAGGCCGAGGCGGTGGACGGCACGCGGTACGGCTTCGCGCTGGACGACGGGCCGGTGCGCCCCGACCCGCGCTCACGGCGCCAGCCGGACGGCCCCGACGGGCTCAGCGCGGTCGTCGACCAGGCCCGCCACACCTGGCACGCGCGGTGGCCGGGGCGCCCGCTCCCGGGCGCGGTGCTGTACGAGCTGCACGTGGGCACGTACACGCCCGAGGGCACCCTGGACGCCGCCGCCGCGCGCCTGGAGCATCTGGTCGAACTGGGCGTCACGCACGTCGAGTTGATGCCGCTGTGCCCCTTCCCCGGGCGGCACGGCTGGGGCTACGAGGGGGTGTCGCCGTGGGCGGTGCACGAGCCCTACGGCGGCCCGGACGCCCTGAAGCGGTTCGTGGACCGGGCGCACGTTCTCGGTCTCGGGGTGGTCCTGGACGTCGTGCACAACCATCTGGGGCCGTCCGGGAACTATCTGCCCGAGTTCGGCCCGTACTTCACCGACACCCACCACACCCCGTGGGGATCGGCGGTGAACCTGGACGCGCCCGGGTCGGACGAGGTCCGCGCCTATCTGCTGGGCAGCGCGCTGGCCTGGCTGCGGGACTACCGGCTGGACGGCCTGCGCCTGGACGCCGTGCACACGCTCGCGGACACCCGCGCGTACCCGTTCCTGGAGGAGCTGTCCGAGGCCGTCGACGCGCTCGCCGCCGAGGTGGGCCGGCCGCTGTTCCTGATCGCCGAGTCCGATCTCAACGACCCGCGGCTGATCACCCCCCGCGCGCGGGGCGGTCTGGGAGTGCACGCGCAGTGGAGCGACGACTTCCACCACGCCCTGCACACCACCCTGACCGGCGAGTCGCAGGGCTACTACGCCGATTTCGCGCGCGCCCCCTTCGCCGCCCTCGCCAAGACCCTCACGGGCGGCTACTTCCACGACGGCACGTACTCCGGCTTCCGCGGCCGGCATCATGGCCGCCCCCTGGACCGTACGCGCGTCGCCGCGCACCGGCTCCTGGGCTACGCCCAGACCCACGACCAGATCGGCAACCGCGCCCAGGGCGACCGGCTGTCCGCCATCCTCTCCCCGGGCCTGCTGGCCTGCGCGGCGACCCTGACGCTGACCGGCCCGTTCACCCCGATGCTGTTCATGGGCGAGGAGTGGGCCGCCGCCACGCCCTGGCAGTTCTTCACCGACCACACCGACCCGCAGCTCGCCGACGCGGTACGGCGGGGCAGGCGGCGTGAGTTCGCGTCGCACGGGTGGGCCGAGGAGGACGTCCCCGACCCGCAGGACCCGGCGACCCGGGACCGCTCCTGCCTCGACTGGTCCGAGCCCGCGAACGAGCCGCACGCGCGCGTGCTGGCCTGGTACCGGCGTCTGATCGCCCTCCGCCGCGACCACCCCGACCTCACCAACCCCGACCTGTCGGACCTCAAGGTCGCCTACGACGAGACCGCCCGCTGGTTCGCCTTCCGCCGCGGCGACATCTGCGTGGCCATCAACCCCGGCACCGCCCCCACCGAGATCCCCCTGGGCCCCCGCCGCGCGGTGATCCTCGCCGCCTGGGACCCCATCCCGCCACCCACCCCCGACGGCCTGCTGCACCTCCCAGCCGAATCCTGCACAGTCCTGACCCAGCCGTAGCCCCTGCCGGGGGCACGGGAGGGCGGATCCGTGCCCGACACCGGGCCCCCACCCACCCGGGGGTGACCACCGCCCTCGTCCGCAGGGAGAGGGCCGACGCACCAGGGCAACCCCAAGCACCCTCAGCAGCGGGCTCGCCAGAGCGCCGGGCGGCGGGCCCGCATCGGGGCACCGGGACGGACCCAAGCCGAACGGGCCGAGGGCCGTACAAGCGGCACTCGCCGTCGCCAAGGCACCCCGCGCCCAAAACCCCGGTCGCCCCCTCAGACATCACCCGCATCGCAGGCCCCCGTACCCGCCAGGGCGGCACAGGTCCCACCCCGTGCCCTCACAGGCCGTCAGGCGCACCGCGGGGCCCTGAGACGTCCCACGGGCCCCGGAAGCACCACAGAGCCCCTCCGGCCCCCACAGCAGCGCCGGAACCGGAACCCCGCAAGCCCCCTCGGCCCCGCACGTCATGAATCCCACCGCACCTCACGCATCGCGCCCCGCAGACCACGCATCACCGCCTCGCCCCCCACAGCCCGTCAGAAGCCAGCCCGGCTCGCAAGTCAACGCGGCTCACAAGCCCCCTACGCCCCGCAGGGCGGGCTTCGCCAGACACAGCCCCCGCCCCCGTCCACCCCCTCTCACAAATCCGTCACCCGTTCCAGCAGGATCGCCTCCCAGGCGTGGTGCAGGCGGTCGCGGAGGAGGGGCAGGGGGGTGGAACCCTGCCCGGCGAGGGCCGCGCCGAGGCGGAGTACGGCGTCGCAGCGGGCCAGCCAGAGGCCGCGCAGGCAGGGGCGGGGGCCGTAGCCGGCGAGAGTGGCGGCGCGGACGGCGGCCGGGGAGCCGACGGCGACGGCGAGCCCGGCGATGTCCTCGGCGGGGTCGCCGAGAACCGCCTCGTCCCAGCCCAGGACACCCCGTACCCGGCCCTCGGCACTGACCACGAGGTGATCGGCGGTCAGGGCGTGGTGGACCAGGACGGCGGCGGACGTCTGCGCGCCGAGCTGAGCGGCGGCGGCCGGGGTGAGCTGGTGCACGCGCGCGGGGTCCAACTCGTCGGCGGCGGCCAGCCGTTCGGCGGCCCGCGCGGCGGCCCCGCGCAGCGCCTCCAGCGAGCGCGGCGCCCGGCGTGGCACACCGAGCGACTCGGCCTGCCGTACCGGCACCGCGTGCAGCCCGGTGAGGACGGCGGCCAGGTCGGCCTCGCCCACGGCGGACACATCGCGGCGCTCGCCCGAGCCGCCGGGCACCAGCGTGTCGAGGGTGTAGCCGAGCCCGGGAGCCCATTCGCCGTGCGCGACGCTGCCGGGCACGGCGACCGGGAGGTACGGGCGCACCAGATCGCGCACGCGCAGTTCGCGGCGCCTGCGCACGGCCGCCTCGGGGTCGAGGGCGAGGCGCAGCACATGGCGGGTGCCGACCCGCCAGGTGGCGCCGGTGGCGGAGGCGGGGCGGACCTCGGGGCCGCCGGGGCCGTCCGGGACATCCTGGAGCAGGGTGCGGGCCAGCCTGCGGACGGTGTCCTCGGTGGGTCTCGGTGCCTGGCTCATGGTCGCGGGGGTCTTTGTCGGTCCACGTCAGTCCACGACGACCAGGTCGCGCGTGGTGTCGTTCAGCCGCCTGCCGCCGTCCTCGGTGACGGTCACGATGTCCTCGATCCGGACGCCGAAGCGGCCGGGCAGATAGACGCCGGGTTCCACGGAGAAGCACATGCCGGGCACCAGGGGCTGTTCCTCGCCCTCGATCATGTAGGGCGGCTCGTGGGTGGTGACGCCGATGCCGTGCCCGGTGCGGTGGATGAAGAACTCGCCGTACCCGGCGTCGGCGATGACCGCGCGGGCGGCCCGGTCGACCTCCTGGCAGGCGACGCCGGGCCGTACCGCCTCGAACCCGGCCTGCTGGGCGGCGCGTACCAGGTCGTGCACCCGGCGTTCCTCGTCCGTCGGCCCGCCGACGTGGACCGTGCGGGAGGTGTCGGAGCCGTAGCCGTCCCTGAGACCGCCGAAGTCGAGGACGACCATGTCGCCGTGCTCGATGACCCGGTCGCCCGCCTCATGGTGCGGGTTGGCCCCGTTGGGGCCGGAGGCGACGATGGTGAAGTCGACCTGTTCGTGACCGTTGCGGCGCAGCAGCGCGTCGAGGTCGGCGGCGACCTCGGACTCCCGGCGTCCGCCGAAGGGCACCTTCCGGATCTCCTCGTACGTCGCGTCGGCCGCCGCGCCCGCGGCGGCCATCAGTTCCAGCTCCGCCGTGTCCTTGACCGCGCGGAGCATCGGCAGCGCGTCCGTGAGGTCGGCGTACGAGGTGTCCGGCAGCGCCTTTTGCAGGCCGAGCAGATGCATCGCCCAGGCGTTGTCGCTGATGCCGAACCGCCCCGCGCGGGCGAGCAGCGTGGCGGTGAGGGCGTAGGGGTCCTTGCCGTCGGTCCAGTCCCGCAGGGTGAACGCGGGCGCCCCGACGGCCTTGGCGGCGTCGGGCGCTTCCAGGGCGGGCCCGACGAGCGCCGGGTCCTGGCCGGCGGCGAGCACCAGCAGGGTGAGCCGTTCGGTGGCCGCGGGCGGGGCGTATCCGGTGAGCCAGACGAGGTCGGGGCCCGGCGCGATGAGCAGTCCGGCGAGTCCCGCGTCCTCGGCCTGCCGCGCGGCGCGGTCCATGCGGGCCCGGTAGTCGTCGGCGGTGAAGGACGCGCGCGTGCTGGCGGTCATCGGGGGGGCCTCCCTGGCGGCGGGGTGGACTGGGTCCGTCGGCAGCATCCTGCCCGCACCACGGGTGCCGCGCGAGCGGTCCGCACGGATGTCGCGGAGTCCGCGCGGGCGGGGCTCGGGTGGGGCTCGTACGGGATCAGGCGCGGTGCGAGGGCCTCTCGGCTCCAGCACCGCGCGGCGGCCACCGGTTTCCGGTCGCGGCGCGGCGGCCGGAACGCGCGCGGGAGCATCCACTCGCCGGGCCCAAAGGCAGCGGCCCGGACCCACAAGGCCACAGGGCCACAGGGCCACAACCCACCGACGTGCTCCGCCCACCCCGCCTCCACGCCCCGCCCCTCAGACGACAACCCCAGGCGTGACGGACAACTGCTGATAGCCGCCGCTCTCGTGCCGCACCGTGATCGTGACCGCCCTGCCCGGGTCGGCCGTGTCCACCGCGCGGACGAGATCCGCCGCCGTGTCCACGCGGGCGCCCGCGAAGGTGAGCACGACATCCCCGCGGACCAGTCCTGCCGTGTACCCGGGGCCGGGCACATGGACGCCGATGAGCAGGGCGCCGACCTTCTCGGCGTCGACGGCCTCCACGCCGAGCGCGGCTCCGGGCGGGGCGGGCACCGGGGCGGCGGGGACCGCTGACCTCGGCGCACCGGACCCGGCGGCCGGGGCCGCCGCGCTCCGCGGACCGGGACCGCCGGGCTGCGACGGCTGCTGCGCGGCCTGCCCCTGGAGTTCGGCGAGTCGGCTCATGCCGATCACGGTGGCGCCGACCGTGCCGAGGCCGATCCCGGACAGCACCAGTACGGCACTGGCGAGGAGGCCGAACAGGAGGGACCGCAGCCGTCGTCCCCGGCGCCGGGCGGCGCGCGGACGACGGGCGGCGGCGGGTCGGTCACCGCCGGGCTCCCGGCCGGGCAACGGCTTGGGACGCAACGCAGTCTGTTCCATCGGATCGCCTCCGGCTGGTGCTCTACCCGGCGCACCGGCCCCCGACGATCCTCGAAAGAGTGAGACTGAACAGCGGATTTGACGCGCGTGGCACCCGCCGGGACACCGTGCCGGTCCCCTACCGGTCCGGTGCCGATCCCATGCCGGACTCCTACCGGTCCCCTACCGGGCCCGGGCCGCACCGGCGGTGCTCCGGCCATCCCCCGATCCGTCCGGACGACCGGATCGCCTGGCCCGGATTGTCAGTGCTCACTGTTACGTTCTGTGACATGACGGATAACGCGCTCCGGCTGCTGCGGCAGCACCCGCGGCTGGCCGGGCTGGCCGCGTTCCCTTTCGATTTCGACCTGGCCCGAGCCGCCGATGGTCACATCGAGCCGGTCCGCCTCGCCTCGGGCGGCCCCCTGGCCGTGGTGGCGGGCGACGACACGGGGGGTTCGTATTTCGTGTGCGCCGACGGTTCGGTGCTCTACGCGTCCTCGGACGGGGTCGCGGGCATCATCGGCTCGTCCGTGGACGAGGCCCTGGAGATAGTGGTCGGTCTGCCGGGCTGGGGCGCGTATGTCGCGCTGTCCGGGGCCGACGGCGAGGCGAAGATCCTCGCCGAGATAGCGCGGACGGAGGACGAGATCCGCGAGTACCACGGCATCGACGAGGAGCGGGTCGCGCTGCGCGCCGGTCTGGGGCTGCCGGAGCGTTCCCCGGTCGAGCTGGTGGCGATGCTGCACACGGCACTGCTGCGCACCGAGCCGGACTTCCTGCTGCTCAACGACGAGGAGGGACACGCCTACGAGCCGCTGCTCGACGGTCCGCGTCCGCCCCTGTGGGAGCCGGTGCTGGCGCGGGGCCGGGCCGATCTCGCGCTGCTGCGGGCCGGGGACCCGACGGCCGCCGAGGCGATGCGGGCGGACGCGGTGCGGCGGCGGGTGGTGCTGCGGGCCGCGCAGTTCGACCGCGCGGACGGCGACCTCGGGCTGCTGCGGCGGCTGCTGCGCCTGGAGGCGAGCGCGTCCATGACCGAGGAGCTGCGGCTGGCGGCCATGCTGGTGGGGCGGTTCGGCCGGGCGGCGGATCTGCCGCTGCTGCACGAGGTGCGGGAGACCGACTACGACACCGCGTGCGGGCTGAGCGAGCTGCCCGGACTCGACGCGGGCGGGGCGGAGCTGGCGCGCTGGGCACAGTGGCTCGACACATCGAGATTCGGTACGGACCCGGCGGACGAGCCGCTGCTGACCTGGACCGGCCTGGCACTGGACCAGGGCATGACCGAGCACGCCCGGGTGGCCCTGATCCACGAGCTGGACGGCATCGAGACGGACCAGAGCCGGCTCAGACGGCCGGACGCCCCGGACCGGCTGAATCCGGCGCCGCTCGGCTCGCTGGCCCGCGAGTTCCGGCGCCTGGGCGACCTGGGGCAGGCGCTGCGCGCCCAGCGGTTGTACGCGGCGCTGCTGGAGACGGCCTGGGACCGGGTCTCGGCGCGGCTGACGCAGTCCCGGCTGGAGCGTGAGGAGGGGCTCGCGGTCCAGGCCGTCGGCACGCTGGCCGCCGTCCGGGCCGTGCTGGCGGATCCGGGCGACGGCTCGGTGGCCTACTGGCGGCGGGTGAATCTGGGCCGGTTCATCGCCGAGGAGCACTACACGCTGGCCAACGCCCTCGCGGACGCGCGGCTGCCGCAGCAGGCCCGCGCGGTGCTGGCGGCCGGTGACGCGATCCTCGGCGAGCTGTCGGACCAGGCCGCGAAGGGCGTCCGGCAGCTCGCCGAGGAGACGGCCACCTGGGTGTGGGGCGTCAGCTGACCGGCTGGAGCAGCGGCAGAAGAGCCGAGGCACCGAACGACGGGGCGCCGAACGACGGGGCGCCGAAGGACGGGGCGCCGAGCGGCGGGAGCGGCGCGGGCGGGCGGTCCGGCAGGAAGCCGTGGGTGCGCCCGCCCAGATAGGCGGCCTTGTAGCGGTCGACCGAGCGGTGCCAGTTGAGGATGCCCGACATCCAGTTCTGGAGGTCGGCCACATAGTCCCGCATGATCTGGCGGGCCTCGGTGGACAGATCGAAGTCGTCGTAGACGATGGGCAGCTCGTGCGCGACGACGTGTTCGAACTGTCTCATCCGCTGGGTCATCAGATCGTTGACGATGCCGAGGGCGGTCGGGTAGTCGCAGCCGAAGAAGTTCTGCACCACCAGGATCGCGTTGTGGATCTCGCCCTCGTACTCGATCTCCTTCTGGTAGGAGAACACGTCGTTGAGCAGGCAGGCGTAGTCGCAGGCGGCGTTCTCCAGGGAGCGGACGGGGCCGCTGCGGTAGATCTCCTCGGGGACGGCGGGGCCGTGGCCCATCCGGCACAGGCCGAGGGTGAGATCGGAGCCGAAGGTGTCGCGGCGCATCTCCAGGTAGTCGACGGGGTCGGGGACCCGGTTCTGGGACTGGTTGATCAGTTCCCACACCCAGGACTCGGTCATCCGGTTGATGGCGTCCTTGAGCCGCTCGCGGTGCGCGGTCGACATCCGGGCGGTGGTGCGGGTCCACAGGTCGATCAGGCCGCGCTCCATGGCGTTGGCCGCGGGAGGGACGGTCTCGTCGTGCACGGGCATGCAGTCGGAGAGGCGGGCGGTGGTCAGCCGGGCGGCGGCGAGGTCGCGGCGGTGGCCGTAGACCAGGGGGTAGTAGTCATCGCCGTAGGTGCCCCAGGCGAGCCATCCGGCGCTGAGGTCGAGGGCCTCCTCGCTGGCGTCCGGGTCGATACCGGCGGAGCACAGTGCCAGGTCGTAGGCGCGCAGCTTGTCCTCGTCCCAGACGCCCTCCTGGAGGATGCCCATCTCCCACGTCCAGTCGCGCAGCCGGGCGCGGGCGGTGTCGAGGTGCGGGCTGAGCTGGAGTTCGTAGGGCATGTAGATATCGGGGATGAGGGACGGGCCGACCTTCTGGAACGGGACATGGCTGTAGGGGCGCAGCCGTCCGGCGCGTCCGAAGTGGGTGGTGGCCGAGGCCGATCCGCCGGCCGAGGCGAGCAGGGCGGCGAGTCCGGCGGCCGAGGTGCCCAGGCCGGTCGGGGCGGACCAGGGGGTGGTGGTGCGGGCGTTCTTGTTCATGTAGCGGCTGGAGCGCAGATGCCATTCATGGCCGCCGGACTGCCAGTCCTGGAGCCCCTTGGTGTACGCGGCGATCGCGGCCACCTCGCCGGGGGTGAGGCCGTGTTCGAGGGCGAGGGCGGGGACCTCGGTGAGGGCGGTGTGCTCGAACTGGTGGAGGCGGGAGGTGAGGATGTCGTTGACGTGTTCGGCGGCCTCCTGGGTGGGGCAGCCGAAGAACGTCTCCAGGACCAGGACGCCGTTGCTGAGTTCGCCCTCGTCCTCGACCTCGCGCTGGTAGGAGAACAGGTCGTTGCGCAGATGGACGCCGTCGGAGAAGGTCTCCATCAGCACCCGCAGCGGGCGGGCGCGCGAGACAGCGGCCGGGACCTCGGCGGTGGCGTACTCCACGAGCCCGGCGGACCAGGGGGCGCCGCCGACCTTGCGGCGCATCTCGATGTACTCGACGGGGTTGGCGATCCGCCCCTCGTTGATGTTGGACAGCTCCCACAGGGACTCGTTGAGCAGATGCTCGGTGGCGATGGCGAAACGCTTCCTCCAGTCCTCCGACATGGCGGGCACCGTGCGCGCCCACAGGTCGGCGAGCCCGGCCTCGACCGGGTTCTGCGGCTCGGGCACGGGCGCGCCCGAGTCGAGCGGCATGAACATCGGAAGCCGGTCGAGATACGCCTTGCCGCCCGCGCGGTCCTGGGAGCGTTTGAAGATCTCCAGGAAGTGGTCGTCGAAGAAGAACACCCACACGTACCAGTCGGTGATCAGGGACAGCGCGGGCCCGTCGCAGTCAGGGTGGGTGTACGCGCACAGGAGGCCGTAGTCGTGCGCCTCCAGGTCGGACTGCTCCCAGACCCCGGAGCCTTCCAGCATGCCCATCTCGCGCGCCCAGGCGGTGGAGTGGGCGCGGGCCTCGTCGAGATGTGGATTGAGGCGTGCCGGATACGGCATGTAGAAGTGCGGGAGTTCGAACGGCTGAGTCATGGGCGGTGGGCTACCCGTGGTTCCGGGCGGCCATCCACCCGGCGGCACATGATCACACCATCGCGTGAATTGAGGGTGAATCCGGGAGTTCTCATGGACTCTTGTGACGTTCATCTCTACGCGCGCAGACTACGGAGGTTCGCGGACCGGGAGCGCGCGGCCCACGGCGTTCCCGGCGGCAGGACGCCCCGTGCCCCGTGCCCCCGACCCACCGGAGCCCCCGATGACCCAGCCGTACCGCCCGAGCCGGGCGAGCCGCCCGAGCCGGGTGAGCGACCCGACCCGGTTGAACGAGCCCAGGTACCCGTCCCCGCGCTCCCTCTCCCGCCGCACCGCGCTGGTCTCGCTCGCCGGCGCGGCCCTGGCCGGTACGGCGGCCGTCCCCGCCGCCGCGTCCACCACCGCGTCCTCCGTCTCCGCCGCCGCGTCCGGCGGCGGGTCCCGCGCCTCGGTGCGGTTCGCCACGTTCAACGCCTCGCTGAACCGCTCGGCGCAGGGCGCGCTGATCAGCGACCTGTCGACGCCCGGCAACACGCAGGCGCGCAACGCGGCCGAGACGATCCAGCGGGTGGATCCGGACGTGCTGCTGATCAACGAGTTCGACCACGACGCCGACGGCACGGCCGCCGCGCTCTTCGTCCGCGACTACCTCGCCGTCGGGCAGAGCGGAGCCCGCGCGGTCCGCTACCCGTACCGCTTCACGGCTCCCGTGAACACGGGGGTGGCGTCGGGCGTCGATCTCGACGGGCGCGGCGGGGCGGTGACGACCCCGGGTTCGGACGCGTACGGGCAGGACGCGTTCGGGTACGGGTGGTTCCCGGGGCAGTACGGGATGCTCGTGCTGTCGAAGTTCCCGATCGACACGCGCGCGGTGCGTACGTTCCAGCGGTTCCTGTGGCGGGACATGCCGGGCCATCTGCTGCCGGCCGACCACTACGGCGCCGAGGCGCGTGCCGTTCTGCGGCTGTCGTCCAAGAGCCACTGGGACGTGCCGGTGCGGATCGGCCGGGAGACCGTCCACTTCCTGGTCTCCCACCCCACGCCGCCCACCTTCGACGGCCCCGAGGACCGCAACGGGCGACGCAACCACGACGAGATCCGGCTGTGGGCGGACTACATCTCCGGGGGCCGGCGCGGCGCGTACCTGTACGACGACAAGGGCGTGCGGGGCGGGCTGCGGCCCGGCTCGCGCTTCGTGATCGCCGGGGACCAGAACGCCGACCCGTACGACGGCGACAGCTACGGCGGCGCGATCCTCCAGCTCCTCGACCACCCCGGGCTGCGCCTTCCGGCCCGGCCCCCGGCCAGCGCGGGCGGGGCCGAGGCGGCGCGCCTCCAGGGCGGGGCGAACGCACCGCACCGGGGCGACGCGGCGTACGACACGGCCGACTTCAACGACGTGGCGCCCGGAAACCTCCGCGTGGACTACGTCCTGCCGTCGAAGGGCCTGACCCCGGCCGGCAACGGCGTCTTCTGGCCCACCTCGGACGACCCCCTGTACCGCCTGGTGGGCGACGGCCGCACGGTCCCGACCTCGGACCACCGCCTGGTCTGGCAGGACATCAGAGTGCCCTGACCGACACGGCCAGGAGCGCCCCCGGCGCGGCGCCGCCGCACCACGCCGGGGACTTCGAACTCCGGTTCATCCCAACCTCACCGGGGGCGCGGGGAACTGCGCGACCAGCCCCCACGCACCCGCGGACGAACCCCGAGGCCCCGGATGGACCCGTCAGTCCAGCCCTGCCCCGGCCAGCCACTCCTTGGCCACATCCAGCGGGTCCTTGTTCTCCAGCTGCACCTGCGCGTCCAGCTCCAGCAACGTCACGGTGTCCAGCTTCGCGGAAACGGCGTTGAGCGCGTCGACACCGTCCTGCGACAGCCCGGACTTGTAGACCAGCGGCGTCACATTGGCGAACCCGAAGAGGTTCTTCGGGTCCTGGAGGACCACGAAGCCCTCCTTCTTGATGGTCGGGTCCGTGGTGAAGATGTCCGCGGCCTGCACGGTGTTGTTCGTCAGCGCCGCCTGGGTGAGCGGACCGCCGGCGTCGAGCGCCTTGAAGGACTTGAACTTCAGCCCGTACTCCGCCTCCAGCCCGGGCAGCCCCTGCTGGCGGGTCTGGAACTCGGGCGAGCCGCCGATGACCATCTCGGGCGCGATGTCCTTGAGGTCGTCGAGGGTGGACTCGGCGGTGAGGCCGTACTTCTCGGCGGTCTCGGCGTTCACCGACACCGAGTCCTTGTCCTCGGCCGGGGAGGACTCCAGCAGTGTCAGCTCATTGGCGAGCTTGGTCTTGACGGCCGCGTTGACGGCGTCCGCCGACTCCTGCGTGGCCTCGGGGTCGAGGTAGGCGAGGAGGGAACCGTTGTACTCGGGCAGCACGGTGATCGTGCCGTTCTCCAGCAGACCGTAGGTGGTCTCCCGGCTGCCGATGTTGGGCCGGTACTCGACCTCGATGCCCTTGGCCTTGAGCGCCTCGCCGTAGATGTCGGCGAGCAGGATGCTCTCGGCGAAGTTGTTGGAGCCCACGACGACCTTGCCGCCGGCCGCCTGGTCCTCCGCGAGCGGGTCGTCGGAGGTGTTGTCGGACGAGCCACAACCCGCGACGAGCGCCGCCACGACGGCGAGTGCGGCGGCGGCTGCGCCGGGATGTCTCGTACTGGACCAGCTGCTCTTCGCGGTAGAAGTCACGATTCCCGTTCCGTGCTGAGAGGTTGGGTGGACTGTCGATGGAGTCGATGGAGCCGCCCCGGTCGCTGGCGCTTTCTGATCCAATCCAGCCGCTTCTCGCTCAGTCAAGTGCAGCAAGGTAACCAGGCGGTTGCGAAGAGTAATCACTTGTGAAGAAGACACGGACGACATGCCGCTGACCCGCAGCAGGTTGTAACGGATTCTTGACTTGGGGTCTCCGAGTGATCACCGCAAGAGACGGTAGTCTCCCCCGAGTTGACGGGCGTCACACAGGCATACGAGAGCCGCTCTGGTGTCGCCCCCACGCCCGTCTTCAAACCGTCTTCGACCGGCCAGAAACGATCAGAATCGATCTGCGGTCGTTCTGCGACAGTCATGTGAAATCTTCGCGCGTGACACCCCTGGAGGAGGCCCGGTGTCCATGGGAGGAGGCCCGCCCACCCCCCGCGGTCTGCGCAATCTCGCCGTCCGCTGGCCCTTCCGGCAGAAGCTGAACGTCCTGGTCGGGGTGCCGCTCGCCGGACTGGCCCTGCTGCTCTCCTATCTGATCGCCGGCCAGGTCGGCCAGGCCCGGGACGCGGCGGAGGCCGCCCAGCTGGTCCGGGACAGCGTGCAGGTCGCGGAGCTGGTGGACCGGGTGCAGACCGAGCACCAGCAGGCGATCCTGCTCTCGGTGCGTTTCGAGGCGATCGGCACCGGCCAGTCGTCGGCCGACTACCGGCTGGCCCAGGGCTCGGTGGACGAGCAGGTGGACAAGGTCCGCGACACCTTCGGCGACCGGCTCCCCGAGTCCGCCGCCGGCGCGCTGCGCGAGATCGACGGCCTGACCGCCCTGCGCGCCACCATCGAGCAGGGCTATCTGCCCGCCGACAACATCGACCCCGCGTACACCAGTGCCGCGGACGCGCTGATCGACGGGCTCGGCCTGGACCGCAACTCCGCCCTCGCGGCCACCTTCACCGGCAATCTGCTGGACTCGCTGCTGCGCGCGGACACCGCCCACGCCGCCTTCGAGACGGGCGTGTTCTCGGCGGCGACCCGTGACTCCAACGCGCAGATCCAGTTCATCGGGGCCGTCGGCGCCCACGACCTGTACACCCATCAGGCGGAACGATTCGCCCGGTTCGCCACCGAGGAGCAGGCCGCCGAGCTGGCCGGTATCGAGCACGGCTCCGCGCTGGCCGCCATCGAGCTGGAGTACGCGGAGCAGCAGATCGACCCCAGCGGCCTCCAGGCCGAGTCCCCCGAGGAGATCCGGGACTCCTTCACCGACGCGCTGGCCACCTTCCCCACCTACCGTGCCCAGGCCGAGGCACGGCTGGAGATCACCGCCTCCCTCATCGGCCAGATCGCCGACCGCGCCGACGCCGCCTCCACCGACGCCTGGTGGAACGCGGGCTGGCTGCTGGGCGCCGCGCTGCTCGGTTACGGGCTGTGGTTCGGTCTGTCCGTGGTGGTGCGCCGCTCGGTGGTGCGCCCGGTGCTGGCACTGACCGGCGCCGCGCGGGAGGTCGCCGAGGCCGCCGGGCGTGAGCTGGCCCGGGTGGCCGACGACGACACCGAGGACGAGGGGCCGCCGCTGCTGCGGGACATGCCGGTCACCGCCGACGACGAGATCGGCGAGCTGGCCGACGCCTTCAACCGGGTGCAGACCACCGCCGTCGCGCTGCTGGCCCGCCAGGTGCTCAGCCGCCGCAACGTCGCCGAGATGTTCGGCAACGTGGGCCGCCGGGTCAGCAACCTCACCACCCGCCAGCTCGCCCTCATCGACGCCGTCGAGCGCGGCGAGACCGACCCGGAGCTGCTGGAGCGGCTGTACCGCATCGACCACATCGCGGTCCGGCTGCGCCGCAACGCCGACAGCCTGATGCTGCTGGCCGGGCTGCGCGAGACGGTCCTCGCCTCCGGCCCGGCCGCGCTCACCAACGTCGTACGCGCCGCGCTCGGCCAGATCGAGGGCTATCAGCGCGTCGAACTGCACGCCGGTACGGAGGTGATGGTCGAGCCCGACATCATCGGCGACCTGACCCTGATGGTGGCCGAGCTGCTGGAGAACGCGGTGGCGTTCCCCCCGGCCGGCAGCCCCGTCGAGGTCACCGTGCGCACCGGGGCCGGCGGCGAGGCGACGATCACCGTCGCCGACCACGGCCTGGGCATGAGCCCCGAGCGGCTGGCCGAGGAGAACGCCCGGCTGGTGCGCCGCGAGCGCCTGGACCTCGTACCGACGAAGGTCCTCGGCCTGTTCGTGGTCGGCACGCTCGCCCGGCGCTGGGAGATCGGCGTGGACCTCGCCCGCACCCAGGGCGGCGGCGTCACCGCCGGGATCCACATCCCGGCGTCCCTGCTGCTGACGATGAGCGCGGTGGGCGCCCCCGCCTCAGCCGACCGGGCCCTGTCGGCGAACGGCACGACGGTCCCCACCGCGAACGGTACGGGTGGACAGTCCCCGGCACCCGACAGTACGGCCGGACAGGCGCCCCCCGGCGACTCCGGCCCGCTGCCCGCCGCCACCCTCCCCGCGCCCCCCGACGCGGTCCCGCTGCCCCGCCGGGTTCCGCGCCGGGACCCGGCCGCCGAGGACGAGGGCACCTCGCTGATCCCCAGGGCCCGCACGGAGCCGCCCCTCGGCGCGGCGGAGGCCACCGCGCGCCCGCTGCGGCGCCGGGTGCGCGGCGCGACCCTGCGCACCACCCTCGGCACCGAGGCCGAGCGGCAGCCCGCCTCCGCCGCGCAACCCGCCGACGCCGACGCCGTACGGGACGCGCTGGAGGAGTTCGAGGCGGCGATCGAGCGGGCCCACCGCGACAGCGGCGGCGGCTCGACCGGGCCCGCCGGGTCCGCCGGGCCCGAAGCGGGCACCCGCCCGGCGCAGCCGCCCGCCACACCCCCCGCCGCGCCCCCCGGCACACCACCCGGGCCCGATCCCGGCCACCACCAGCCGAACCAGCCACACCGACCACCGCCACACCCGACAGACCCGACAGACCCGACAGACCAGCCGAACCCGAACCCGAACCTGAACCCGAACCACCAGAATCACCTCCCGGAAGGAGCGGAGCAGTGAGTACGTCGACAGGTGGCGCTCCGGTGCCGGACGCCACGCCGGACGAACTGCGGGCCGCAGCCGCCGATTTCACTTGGCTGCTCAACCGCTTCGCGACCGAGACGGCGGGTGTCGTGGACGCCATCGCGGTCTCCTCCGACGGGCTGCTGATCGCCGTGGCGCAGTTGCGCGAGCGCGCCCACTCGGAGCGGCTCGCCGCGATCGTCTCCGGCCTGACCAGCCTGGCCGCCGGTGCGTCCGGCAACTACGGCCTGGGCGCTCTGAACAAGGTCATCATCGATCTGGAGGGCGGCCATGTGCTGGTCTCCGCGATCGGCAGCGGGGCCGTGCTCGGCGTGGTCGCCGACAAGGAGGCCAAGCTCGGCAACATCGCGTACGAGATGACGCTGTTCGCCAACCGGGCCGGTGCCGCGCTCAGTCCGCAGCTGGTGCTGGAGCTGAAGAACACGGTCGGCGTGGCCTCGACGGGCTGACCGGCAGCCGTCCGGTTCGCGGAAGAAAGAGAAGAGAGCAGCCATGGCGGACGGCCGCACCCCCGGTGCCCCGGGCCCGGACCCGGTGGAACCCGTCGCCGCCGTCCGGCCGTTCCTGGTCACCGCGGGCCGGGTGGCGGGCGCGGCCACCGGCCGGACGATGCCGGTCGAGACCCAGGTGATCGCCACGGCCGCGGGGCTCGGCGCGCTCGGGCGGCTCTCCTTCGAGCAGCACGACATCGTGGCCGCGTGCGCCGTCCCGCAGTCGATCGCGGAGCTGGCGTCCCGGCTGCGGCTGCATCTGAACGTGGTCCGGGTCCTCGCCGAGGATCTGCGGGCCGAGGATCTGCTCGCGGTGCATGTGCCCGACTCCGCCGCCACCCATGACGCATCCGTCCTGCGAAGGGTTATCGATGGCCTGCGGGCCATTCCCGACTCCCGAGGGGTACTCCGTGACACCGACTGACCGTCTCGCCGCCGGCCCGGCCGGGCAGCGGGGCGTCCGTCCGCCGCTGCCGGTCAAACTGGTGATCGCGGGCGGGTTCGGGGTGGGCAAGACCACCACCGTCGGCGCGATCTCCGAGATCGAGCCGCTGACCACCGAGGCCGCGATCACCGAGGTCGCGGCGGGGGTGGACGATCTCAGCCACACCCCGCGCAAGACCACCACGACCGTCGCGATGGACTTCGGGTGCATCACCATCGACCCGACGCTGAAGCTGTATCTGTTCGGTACGCCCGGACAGGAGCGGTTCGGGTTCATGTGGGACGACATCGTGGAGGGCGCGGTGGGCGCGCTCGTCATCGTGGACACCCGGCGGCTGGACGACTGCTATGCCGCCGTCGACTACTTCGAGCACCGGCGGATTCCGTTCGCCGTCGCCGTCAACGCGTTCGACGGGCGGATCGAGCACGCGCTGGACGAGGTGCGGTGGGCGCTCGACGTGGCCGAGCGGGTGCCGGTGGTGCGTTTCGATGCGCGTGAGCGGGGGTCCGTACGGGACGCTCTGCTGGTGGTGCTGGAGCTGGCGCTGGAGCGGGCCGAAGGGTGAGGTCGTGGGGAAACCGCGGACCGGCGGTGGCTGGTCGGCGGTTCCCCGCGCCCCCGAAAGACTCGCGCCCTGCGGGCGCCTCGCCCTCCCCCTACGCGGCGGCGTTCGGCCGCCGTACCCCCCTCGACACCGTCAGTCTCGCCACCGCCCAGAACAGGCCCAGGGTGACCAGGGCCAGCACGGCCACCAGGGTGGCGCCGCCGACGACCTTCTCGTAGTCGCGCTGGTAGAGGCCGTCCACGATGTAGCGGCCCAGGCCGCCGAAGCTGACGTACGCCGCGATGGTCGCCGTCGAGACGATCTGGATGGCCGCCGAGCGCAGGCCGCTGAGGATCAGCGGGAGGGCGACCGGGACCTCGACGCGCAGCAGGATGGCGGGTTCGGCCATGCCCATGCCGCGGGCGGCGTCCACGGGGGCCGGGTCGACCGAGCGGACCGCCTCGTAGGTGGTGACCAGGATCGGCGGGACGGCGAGGACCACCAGCGGGATCATCACGGGGGCCAGGCCCAGGCCGAGCAGGACGAACATCAGGACCATCAGGCCGAAGCTGGGCAGCGCGCGGGCGGCCGTGGCGATGAGGGCGAGGGTGTTGCCGCCGCGTCCGGTGTGGCCGGTGATCAGGCCGACGGGCAGACCGATGGCGGCGGCGATGCCGAGCGCCATCAGGGTGTACTCGACGTGCTCCAGGAACCGGGTGGGGATGCCGTCGTACCCCTGCCACCGGGCGCTGTCGCTGAAGAAGGCGTCGATGAAGTTCAGGATGTTCACAGCGTGGCCTCCTCCGGGGCGGCACCGGCGGTGGCCCCGGGCCGGTCGGCGGGGGCGGGTCGGCCGCCGCGTGGCATCCACGGCGTCAGCAGCAGCCGCAGACCGATGAGCAGGGCGTCCACCACGATGGCGAGGACGGCCGTGCCGATCACGGAGAGCCAGATCAGCCGGGGCTGGTTGTAGATCATGCCGCTGTTGAGCAGATTGCCGAGGGCGCCCTGATTGCCGATCAGCATGCCGACGCTGACCAGGGAGATGCTGGAGACCGACGCCACCCGCAGTCCGGCGATGATCGCGGGGGCGGCGATGGGCAGCTGGATCTGGAGGTAACGGCGGATCGGGCCGAAGCCCATGGCGGTGGCGGCGTCCAGGGTCTCGCGCGGCACCGAACGCACCCCGTCCACGATGGCCGGGACGAACACGACCAGGCTGTAGACGGCCAGCGGGATCATCACGGTCGTCTCGCTCAGACCGGTGTAGTCGATGAGGACGACGAAGAAGGCCAGCGACGGGATCGCGTAGAGCACGGTCGTCACCCACAGCACGGGCGGGTACAGCCAGCGCAGCCGGACGCACAGCTGGGCGACGGGCAGCGCCACCAGCAGGCCGATGAGCACGGGGATCAGGGCGTTGCGCAGATGCAGGCCGATCAGGCCCCAGTAGGTGTTCTGGAGGTCGCTCGGCATGTCGAAGAAGCCGTTCATCGGGCGGCCTTCTCCGTACGGACGCGGCCCGGTGCGCCCGGTGCGCCCGGTGCCTCCGGGCCGCCCTGTGCGCCCAGCGTGCTCCTGGCGTGCGCGCCCCGGATGGTCTCGCCGATCGTGATCTGGGAGACCACGCCCGAGGCGCGGCCCTCGGCGTCCACGGCGACGGCCCAGCCGGTCGGCGACAGCACGGCGGCGTCCAGCGCGGCGCGCAGCGAGTCCTCGGCGGGACGGAAGGAGTGCCCGTAGGGCAGCAGCCGCTCGGGGCGGATGTCACCGGCGGTCAGTTCGCCCCGTACGCCCCAGCCCCGGGGCCGGCCGTCGAGGGCGGTGACCAGGAGGTAGGGGGCGTCCTCGGTGTCGCGGGCGGCGAGCTGCTCGGCGGTGGCGTCGACGGCGACGATGGGCGTGGTGAGCAGCGGCAGTCCGGCGGACGGGAAGAAGGACAGCCGGCGCACCCCGCGGTCGGCGCCGAGGAAGTCCTCGACGAAGTCGTCGGCGGGGTGGGTGAGCAGTTCGGCGGGCGGGGCGAACTGGGCGAGCCGGCCGCCGGTGCGCAGTACGGCGACCATGGTGCCCAGCTTGACGGCCTCGTCGATGTCATGGGTGACGAAGACGATCGTCTTGCCCAGCTCGGCCTGGAGCCGCAGCAGTTCGTCCTGGAGGCCCTTGCGGACGATCGGGTCGACGGCGGAGAACGGCTCGTCCATCAGCAGGACGGGCGGGTCGGCGGCGAGGGCGCGGGCCACGCCGACGCGCTGCTGCTGGCCGCCGGAGAGCTGGTAGGGGTAGCGGCGGGCGAGGGCGGCGTCGAGGCCGACCCGGTCCATCAGCTCGCGGGCCCGGGTGCGGGCCTTGTCCTTGCTCCAGCCGAGCAGCCGGGGCACCGTGGCGATGTTGTCGATGATCGTGCGGTGCTGGAAGAGGCCGGCGTTCTGGATGACGTACCCCATGGACCGGCGCAGGGTGTTGACCGGCTGCTGGGTGATGTCGGTGCCGTCGATGAGGATGGTGCCCTCGGACGGCTCGATCATCCGGTTGATCATGCGCAGGGTCGTGGTCTTGCCGCAGCCGGACGGTCCGACCAGGACCGTGATGGAACGGTCCGGTATGTCCAGGGAGAGCCGGTCCACCGCCACCGTGCCGTCCGGGTACCGCTTGGTGACTGAATCTATCCGTATCAAAGCGCCGAATACCCTTCGGGGTTGGCCAGTTGCTGAGCGCGTTCACGCACCTTGTGCGCGGTCTCGGCCGGTCGCGGAGAGAGTTTAGACCGCTTGTGTTGCCAAAACTTGGCGAACGCACACCGTTTCCGACCAGAACAGTAGGACACCCGTCGGGCAGTGCATCACGGGGGCGGTGCCGGGGTCGACCCGATTTCAGCCGGGGCCGGCCGGAAACTCAGCGAACCGCCTCGCCGCCCAGGGGTGCGGGGAACTGCGCGAGCAACCACAACGCACCCGCACCACCTGGGCGCGACCTCACCTCCGAAACCCCTGAAACCCCCGAAACCCCTGAAGAACCGGCAGCCCCGCGCTCCTCCGCACCCGCCGCGCCCCGTCCACCGCGAACACCTCGCACCCCTCCCGGGCGGCAGCCCACCCCACCCCCTGCGCACCGAGCGCGAACGCGGCCGTCGCCGTCACGTCCGCCTCGGTCAGCGTGGGTGCGACGACCGTCAGACTCAGCAACTCCGTCGCCGCCCGCCCCGTACGCCCGTCGAGGATGTGATCCCCCCGCTCGTACCGCGCGGACGTCGCCACCGCCCCGTCCTCGATCTCCAGCACCACGCACACCTGATCCGCGATCTCGGGATGCCGCACCCCCACCCGCCACGGCCCCCCGCCCGCGACCACATCGCCCCCGGCGTTGAGGCAGAACCGCCGCACCCCGGCCTCCCGCAGCAATCGTGCCGCACGCTGCACGGACCACCCCTTCACCACCGCGCAGGGATCGAGCCCCCGCCCCGGCAGCCGCACGTCGAACGCGCCCCCGGTCGCCACCCGGTACCGCTCGGCGAGGCACAGCACCTCGGCCAGGTCGGCGCTGATGTCGTCCGGCCCGGTCTCCCCCCGGTCGAGCCGGCACACCTCGCTGTCCGCCCTGAACGGGCTGAACCGTTCGTCGACCTCCCGCAGCCAGGCGAACACGGCGTCCGCGAGCCCCTCCGGCACCCGCGGGTCGTCGATCCGCAGCGAGACGGGGAACCCCATCACCTGCTCGACCCGGCGCATGTCAGACGCCCTTCGCGTCGAGCGCGGCCTGGAGGGACTCCTTGTACCCCTCGCTGGTGATGGTGGCGCCGGAGACGGTGTCGATGTCGGCGCCCTGCGCCCGCAAGGTCTCCTCGATGAGCTGCGGCACGGCGGCCGTGGTCTGCGGATGGTTCGGCTGCTGGAGCATCCGTACGGCGCTGATCCGGTCCCCGTCGAAGGTGACCTCCACCTGCACGGGGCCCTTCTCGGTGTCGATGACGGACCCGGCGAACACGCTCGCGCCGCCGCCCGCGCCTCCGGCGGAGCCGTCCGTGGAGCCGCCGGTCGTGGAGGGCGCGGGGGCGGGTGCCGCCTCGACGGTCGTGCCGGTGTCGTGGGAGGGCGCGTAGCGCCACAGCGGGATCAGACCCGCGACGGTCAGGGCCAGAACGGGCAGTACTCGCTTCACGATCGCTTCCTTGTCGTCACGACTGCCGGTCAGACGGTCAGAGGCGGTCAGCCCGCCAGGCAGTCAGGCAGGCAGTCAGGCAGGCGGTCAGCCCGCGAGGCTGAACCGCTCGAAGTGGATCTGCTGCTTCGGCACACCCAGTTCGCGCAGGTGGCCGAGGACGGCGGTGGTCATCCCGGGCGGCCCGCACACGTACACGTCCCGTCCGGCGATGTCCGGCACCAGCCGGGACAGTGCGCCGGGGGCCAGCGGGTCCGGCGCGATCGGGCCGGCGACCAGGTGCAGTTCGGCGCCCCGGTCCAGGGCGAGGCCGCGCAGCTCGTCGTAGAGGACGGCGTCCTTGTCGCTGCCGACGCGGTAGAGGACGACGGCGTGGCCGTGCAGGTCCTCCAGGAGGGCGCGGATCGGGGTGACGCCGACGCCGCCGGCGATCAGCACGGCGTCCGGGCGGGTGCGGTGCAGGGTGGTGAAGGCGCCGTAAGGGCCCTCGGCGAACACGCGGGTGCCGGGCCTGAGATGGCGCAGGGCGGCGCTGCCGGCCCCGGCGGCCTTGGCGGTGAGCCGGAGCGTGCGGCCGTCGGGCGCGGCCGACAGGGAGAAGGGGTTGGCCTGCCACCAGCGGTCCCGGGTGAGGAACCGCCACAGGAAGAACTGTCCGGCACGGGCGGGCAGCCGGTCCAGGTCCCGGCCGGTCATGTAGACGGAGACGACGTCGTCCGACTCGGGGACGACGGCGGTGACGACCAGCCGGTGCCGCCAGTTGCGCCACAGCGGCAGCACCACCCGGCCGGTGACCACCGCGCCGAGCGCGCCGCCCCACAGCAGGTACCAGTACGCGGTGGCGAGGGACGAGGAGGCGAAGGACGTACCGGCCGCGACCTGGTGGGTGAAGGCCAGCACCACCGCGAGGTAGGTGTAGAGGTGGATGAAGTGCCAGGTCTCGTACGCGAGCCGGCGCCGGGCGAAGCGCGCGGAGACCGCGCCGACCAGCAGGATCAGGGCCAGGGCGACGATCGCGCGGAGCACGCCCTCGACGGTCTCGGCGAGGTCGACGAGCTGGTTGACCGGGTCCATGCCGGTGGGCTCGGCGTATCCGAGGACGATGAAGACGGCGTGGCCGAGCAGCAGCCACAGCAGGCCGAAGCCGGTCCAGCGGTGCCAGGAGGTGAGCCGGTCCATGCCGATGCGGCGGTCCAGCCAGGGCAGCCGGGCCACCAGCAGCAGTTGGAAGGCCATCAGCAGGGCGGCGTACAGGCCGGTCAGCCGGCCCAGCACGATCAGCGCGTTGGAGGCGAATCCGGCCTGGACGAAGAAGTACGTCACGATGGCCGCGTTGGCGGCGAGGGCGGCGTAGAGGCCGGTGCGGGCCAGCACTTTCGGCCGTATGCCCGTGGTGGGGGTGGGACGCGATTCTACGGTCGTCACGGACGGCAACTCCTCGATCGGGTCTCGGTACCACCGAGCTTGACGGCCGGAAGCTGTCGAACCCCTGTCGGACCACTTTCAAGTCTTTATCGATCGCCGCCGGACCATGACGGGGGTCTGGCGCGGGCGGGCGGGTGCCGCAGTATGGACGGGTGGACAAAGTTCGAGTGCTGGTCGTGGACGACGACCCGCCCATCGCCGACCTCGTGGCGACCGTCGCCCGCTACGAGGGCTGGGACGCGGTGACGGCGAACTGCGGCGAGGACGCGCTACGGCTCGCCGGGGAGTTCCGGCCGGACATCGTGGTGCTCGACCTGATGCTGCCGGACGTGGACGGCTTCGGGGTGCTGGACCGGCTGCGGCGCTCCGGGACGATGGTGCCGGTGGTGTTCCTCACCGCCCGGGACGGGGTCGCGGACCGGGTGGCGGGGCTGACCCGGGGCGGGGACGACTATCTCGTCAAGCCGTTCGCGGTGGAGGAGCTGATGGCCCGGCTGCGGACCGTGCTGCGGCGCAGCGCGGGGCCCGGTTTCCAGCGCTCGGTGCTGCGGGTGGGCGATCTGACGATGGACGAGGACACCCGGGAGGTGCGCCGCGCCGAGCGGGTGCTCACCCTCACCCCGACCGAGTACGAGGTGCTGCGCTATCTGATGCGCCGCTCCCCGACCGTCCTCACCAAGGCGCAGATCCTCGACCATGTGTGGGAGTACGGCTTCGGGGGCCGCTCGAACGTGGTGGAGCTGGTGGTCAGCAGGCTGCGCCGCAAGCTGGACGACACGGGTGACCCGCTGATCCACACCGTGCGCGGCTTCGGGTACGTCATCAAGCAGGCCGCCGGGTGAGGCGGGCGGCGGCCCGGCTGCGGCACACGTACGGCAGGCTGCGCCTGGGTACGCGGCTGGCGCTGGGCCTGGGCGTGCTGTCGCTGCTGGTGTTCGCGATCGTCGGCACGGCGATGACCACGTACATGCGGGACTATCTGGAGGCGCAGCTCGCCGAGCAGATGCGGTCGGCGCAGGTGGTCCAGGCGAAGGACGCCATCGAGCACGGCACCCTCAAGCGGGAGACGTACATCGGCTGGTACCAGGCGGTGTACGACGTCTCCGGCGGTGATCCGCTGGTGCGGACCCCGGCCGCGCTGCCGGCCGACAGCAGCGCGTTCGCCGCGCTGGCCGGGCAGTTGGCCGATACGCAGGTCAGCGATGTGTTCGCGACCCGGTTCATCGACGGGGAGGGCACCTACCGGCTGCGGGCCTGTGAGGTGGAGCCCGGGGTGGTGCTGGTGACGGCGGCGCCGACGACGGACATCGAGAACACCGTCACCCAGCTGATCACGGTCCAGGTGATCGCGTTCGCGCTGGCGCTGCTGGCGCTGGTCGTGTTCGGGCGGCGCACGCTGCGGCGCGGGCTGAAGCCGCTCAGCGACATGGCGCACACCGCGCACGGCATCGCCTCGCACGATCTGACCGAGTCGGCGGCCCGGCTGCCGCTGCGCGCGGACCGGCGGGGCGGCGGGCCGGAGGTGGAGGAGCTGCGCACGGCGTTCAACACGATGCTGGAGCACATCGACGACTCGCTGGCGGTGCGCGCGGAGGCCGAGCAGCGGCTGCGCCGGTTCGTGGCGGACGCCTCGCACGAGCTGCGCACCCCGCTGATGTCGGTACGGGGCTACGCGGACCTCTTCCAGTACGCGGCGGCGAACGAGCCGGCGGAGCGTGACCGGCATCTGTCCCGGCTGCGCGCGGAGGCGGCCCGGATGGGTGTCCTGCTGGACGATCTGCTGCTGCTGGCGCGGCTGGACGCGGCGGAGGTGGAGGCGCCGCTGCGGCTGGCGGAGACGGATCTGAGGGAGCTGGTGCGGCAGGCGGCGGACGCGTTCGAGGCGACCCGCCCGGACCATCCGCTCACCGTGACGACCGGCCCGGCCCCGCTCCGCCTGCCGGTGGACGCCCAGCGGCTGCGCCAGGTCCTGGACAATCTGCTGGCCAACGCGGCGGTGCACACTCCGCCCGGCACACGGGTGTCGGTGTCCCTGACGGTCGCGGGCGACGAGTCGCTGGTGCGGGTGACCGACGCCGGGCCCGGTGTCCCGCCCGCCGACCAGGAGCGGGTCTTCGACCGCTTCTACCGGGTGGACAAGGCCCGCACCCGCGACCGCGGCGGCAGCGGCCTGGGCCTGGCGGTCGCGGCCTCCCTGATCCACGCCCACGGCGGCACGATCGACCTGACCAGCACCCCGGGCCACACGGCCTTCACCATCCACCTCCCCCTGAAACCCGCCACCCGCCCGACCGCACTCCGCAAGAACCAACAAATCGCCCCCGCCACGGCACCGTGACGCCCCGTGCCCTTACGGGCGCCGTGATGCCACGTGCGGTTGAGCGGGCGGGCGTCCCGCGTGAGCAGGCGGGCCCGCATGTGCGCGGGGCCCGGCCGGGCGTGCGGGTGGCGCGTCCGGGCGGGCGGGTGGCCCACGCGGGGCGGGCAGGTGGCGTGTCCGAGCCGGCGGGCGCCATGTCCGAGCCCCAAGGTTGGCCTGGCCGAAGGAGCGAGCGACCCGCACCGGCCGGCGGACGGCGCGTCCGAGCGAGCGGGTGGCTCGTCCGTCCCGGAGGGTGGTCCGGCCGAGCGGGCGGGCGGCCCGTACCGGCGAGGCGATGGGGTGTTGGCCCGGGGCGGGTGCGCGTGGCATCCGCCACACCATGTGGCTTCGGCCTGCGGGTTTTGTCCCACCGTCGGGCGGTCCGGGGGGTGTATGGGTGTGGCACGGGGTGGTGGCGGGGATGACCTCCGTGGTGGCCCGAAACCGGCGCCGGGCAGCCGCCCGGAGCGGTGCCGGAGGCGGTGTCGCCCATCCGCCCGCACTTCGTCGGCTCCTGGACACCCGTCCGTCACACCGAGCGGGGACCTTTCCCTAGGTTCCTCACCCGGTTTCCCCAGCCGGGTGCCGCCCCGTCCCCTCCCCGCTCGCTCGCCTTGCATCCGTCCGCACCCCTCATCACCCGGGCGCGATGCGAAAGGACGACGTACGCCGTGACGCTCACGCCGCTCGACGGCCTGCCCGGTCCCGCCCCGGACCCCGCCGCTCCCCCGGCCGCGCCCACCCACGCGCGAGCCGTCCGGCTGGCCGTCAGCCTGCTGCCGTTGCTGCTGATCGCCGCCTGGGCCGTGCTCGACTGGCGTTCCCTGTACGACGGTGTCGCCCGCCTCGCCGCCGCCGACCCCGGATGGCTGCTGGTCGCGGGCGTCTTCACCTGCCTGGGCTGGGTGGCCGCCGCCTGTGTCCGGCAGGGCGCCGTCCCCGAGCGGCTGCCGCCGGGGCTGCTGCTGGCCTCGCAGGTCGCCGCGGGCGCCGCGAACCACGTCCTGCCCGCCAGCATCGGCGCCCACGCCGTGACCCTGCGCTTCCTCCAGGGCCAGGGCATCCCGCTGGCCCGCGGCACCGCGTCCCTCGCCCTGTACTCGGTGGTCAAGCCGGTGGCGAAGACCGTCGTCCTGCTGGTGTTCCTGGTGGCCTTCCCCGGCATGCTGCACTTCGGGGACCTGATGCCCGACTCCTGGACCCTGCTGCTGATGGCGGGCGGCGCCGCGGTGGCCCTCGCGGCCACGGGCGTCCTCATGACCGTCGTACCGGCGCTGCGCCGCCCGCTGACCGGTCTGCTGCGCACGGCGCTGACCGACGCGCGCGTCCTGCACACCCGCCCCAGCCGCTATCTGCCGCTGTGGCTCGGCGCCGCCGCCACCCCGCTCCTCCAGGGCAGTGTGATCGCCGCCGTCGGCTACGCGCTGGGCCTGCCGCTGTCCTGGGCGCAGGTGATCTTCGCGCTGCTGATCGCCAGCACGGCGGTGGGCGCGGTGCCCGCGCCGGGCGGCATCGGCCCGGTCGACGCGGCGATGGTCTTCACCATGAGCGCCTTCGGCGCCCCCGTCGGCCTCGCCACCGCCACCGTCATCGGCTACCGCGTGATGACGGTCTGGATCCCGCTGATCCCGGGCGCGCTGGTCCTGTCGGCACTCGTCCAGCGCAAGGTGCTCTGACCCCTCGGCGGATCTCCCCCGGATCGGTTCGGACCCGGGGGGACCGGGACCCGCCCGGCTCACGCCTCCGTGGGCGCCAGCCGCAGCGAGATGCTGTTGATGCAGTACCGCTGATCGGTCGGGGTCGGATACCCCTCCCCCTCGAACACATGCCCGAGATGCGAGCCGCAGCGCGCGCACCGCACCTCCGTGCGCACCATCCCGTGCGAACGGTCCTCGATCAGCTCCACGGCGTCGGTGTCCTTCGGATCGAAGAAACTCGGCCAGCCGCAGTGCGACTCGAACTTGGTGTCCGAGGTGAACAGCTCGGCGCCACACGCGCGGCAGGAGTAGACACCCGTGGTCTTGGTGTCGGTGTACTCCCCCACGAACGCGGGCTCGGTGCCGGCCTGGCGCAGTACGGCGTACTCCGCCGGGCTCAGCTCCGCGCGCCACTGCTCGTCCGGCTTCTCGACGTCGTACGACATGGCCTTCAGCCCCTTAATTCGACAGGCGGTCCAGGATGTGCGGGCCCAGGTCGGTGACATCTCCCGCGCCCATGGTGAGAACGAGATCGCCCGGCTTCGCCATTCCCGCGATCACGGCCGGGGCCTCGCCCTGGTCGTGGACGGCGGTCACGTCGGCGCCCGCCGCGCGGGCCGCCCCGATGATCAGCTCGCTGGTGACGCCCGGGATCGGGTCCTCGCGCGCCGGATAGATGTCCAGCACGACGGAGGCGTCGGCGAGCGCGAGGGCCGCGCCCATCTCCTTGCCCAGTTCCTGGGTGCGGGAGAACAGATGCGGCTGGAAGAGGACCAGGATCCGGCCGTCCCCGGCCGCCGACCGCATGGCCTCCAGATCCGCGGTCATCTCGGTGGGGTGATGGGCGTAGGAGTCGATCACCTGGACGCCCCCGGCCTCGCCCTTGAGCTGGAGCCGCCGCTTGACGCCCGTGTACGCGCCCAGCGCGGACGCCAGCTCGGCGGCGGGCACCCCGAGGGCCACGCCCGCGGCGAGCGCGGCGACGGCGTTGTGCGCGTAGTGCCGGCCGGGCACGGACACGGCGAAGGTCAGCTCGGTCCCGTCGAGCAGGACGGTGACCTCGCTCTTCAGTCCCTGCGGCACGATCGAGGTGATCCGCACCCCGGCCTCGGCGGACTCCCCGTACGTCACCACCCGCACGCCCCGCCCGGCGACCCGCCGGGTCAGTTCCCGGGCGCCCTCCTGGTCGGCGGCGATCACCAGCGTGCCGCCCTCGGTGATCCGGTCCACGAAGGTCACGAAGGACTCGTGGATCTCCTCCATCGAGGCGTAGTTCGCGTGGTGGTCCAGCTCCACGTTGAGGACGACGGCGACCTCGGGCGCGTACTTGTGGAAGCTGCGGTCGCTTTCATCCGCCTCGGCCACGAAGATCTCGCCGGGGCCGTGCAGGGCGTTCGAGCCGGGCGCGTCCAGGTCGCCGCCGATGGCGTACGACGGGTGCAGCCCCAGTTCGGTCAGGGAGACCGCCAGCATCGACGTGGTGGTGGTCTTGCCGTGCGTGCCGGCGACCGCGATGGGCCGCAGCCCGTCCATCAGCGCGGCCAGCGCGTCGGACCGGTGCACGACGGGCACGCCCAGTTCGGCGGCGCGCACCAGCTCCGGATTGTCGTCGCGGATCGCCGACGACACGACGACGCTGCTGGCGTCGTCCGCGAGATGCCCGGCCGCGTGCCCGATGTGCACCGTGGCCCCGAGCCCGCGCAGCGCCTCGGCGGTCGCCGACTCCTTGGCATCGCTCCCGGCGACCCGGGCCCCCCGCTGGGCCAGGATCTTCGCGATCCCCGACATCCCGGCCCCCCCGATCCCGATGAAGTGGGGCCGTTCCATGGCGGGAGGAATACCGGATGCCATGCGCGTTCTCCTATGCCGTACCGAGATCCGAAATCGCCCTCAGCCTATTGCCTGGGAGACGTGGACCTCGGACGGCTCACGGCCCTACCTTGCGTGCGGACCCCGGGCTCCTGGCAAGTGACGCCGACGCCGACAGTGACGCCGGGTTGAGGGGCGCGGGGCTGTATCGATCTGCGGCTGCGCCGCGGGGCGCGACCAGCCCACCCCCACCCGCACCCGCACCCGCACCCGCACGAGAACCCCGACCCCCCACCCCCGACCGCGCCCCCCGACTACACCTTGCTGTGCGAGAACAGCTTCAACACCGGCACCCCCACCTTGTGCCGCGCCCGAGACGCCCAGTCCCGGTGAAAGAACTCCTCCACATAGTGGGGATCCGTCAGCACGATCACCTCATCCGCGCCGACCTCCTCCACCAACCCCCTCAGCGAGTCCAGCGGATGATCCTCGATCAGCCGCCCCTCCGCCCGACTCCCCGCGGAGCGCAACGCCTGCAAGGACACGTCCAGCGCCTGCCGCCCCTCGCCCCGGGCGGCATCCCCCTCCGGGGTCTCCCGCTCGCGCGCCGCCTCGTCGAGTTCGCCGAGGGCGAGATCGTCGATGGCCCGCAGCAACCGGTCCGCCTGATCCCCCCGCGGCTGGAGCAGCACGTGGAAGGCGACCGACTCGTCCCCGTGCAAGGTCGTGACGAACTCCACGTCGGCGGACGTCAGGGCCTTCTCGATCATCAAAACGCTTGTGAACACCAGACGCCCCTTCTCTTCGAGGGCCCTCGGGCCCTCCGTCCTGCGTGGGCCGTTCCAGGCCCTGCTGAAACCATCCTGCCCCGTGATCGCACGGGCACTGCGTGTCTAGTGTGCCCACCGGAAGCTAAACGGAACGATAGATTCCGCTGATTTCCGGCCGACGGTAGCGCCCGAACAAAAACCCGGCTTCTTCCAGCAAAGACACTAGTTCGAAACGCTCGGGCACGATCACCCGGGGCCCGCCCGCGATCCGCTGCGCGTCCCCCGCGGTGAGCATCGGCGAGAGGGTCAGACACAGCTCGTCCAGCACCCCGGCGGCCACGAACTGCCCCAGCAGCCGCGGTCCCCCCTCGGTGAGCAGCCGGCGGTGGCCCTGAGCGGCCAGCGCCCCCACGACCCGGGCGGGCTCCACCCGGGTTCCGTCCCCGGCGACCACCACCCGGGCCCCGGCCCGTTCCGCCGCCGCGACCCGTTCGGGCGGGGCCGCGGACCCGGTGAGCACCAGCGTGGGCACCAGCGGCGAGGTGAACAGGGGCAGCGAGAAGTCCAGGTCGAGACCGGCTGAGATCACCGCGATCGCCGGAGCTTGCGCCTGCCCGGCCGCCGCCCGTCGCGCGGCGAACTCACTTCGGGCGCGGGCCGGCCGGTACTGCTCCTGGCGTACCGTTTCTGCGCCAACGACCACGACATCGGCCAGCGCCCGCAGGACGCCGAAGAGCCGCATGTCCGCCGCGCAGGAGATCGGCTGCGACCGCCCGTCGTGCTGAGCGGCCCCGTCGAGGGTGGACACCATGTTGGCCCGCAGCCATGCCCGGGGCTCCCCGGCGAGATCCCTGGCGGCCCCGGAATCCCCGGCACCCCCGGAATCCCCGCCGTCCCCGGAGTCCCGGCCACCCCCGGCCTCCCCGGCCGCCGACGGATAGGCGTACGCGTCGGCGAGCGCGTCGAGACTCCACTCACCCCCCGTCACACCCCCGCTCCCACCACCCCCCGTGGCAGTCGCTGTCTCATCGGTCACAGGGAACAGGCGTCGCATGTCGTGCAGTGTTCCACGCCGCCTACCATGGTGAACCGTGTCCTCCTCCCCCGCCGCCGCCCCCGGCCCCGCCTCCGGTCCGATAGCCGGCGCGGCCCCGCTCTCCCTGTGCGCCCGCGAGCCGCGTGTCCCGGCGGACCGGCTGGTCGCCGAGATGGTGCCGCCGCCCAGGTTCGACTCGGTGCGCTTCAGTACGTATCTGCCGGATCCGGGACAGCCCAGCCAGACCGAGGCCGTCCGGGTGCTGGAGGGCTTCGCGGCGGGGCTCGACGGGGCGCCCGCGAGCGGCGGTGGCAGGCGCGGTTTCCTGGGCTTCGGCAGGGCGAAGGCGCCCAGCCGGCCGGCCGGCCCGCGCGGTGTCTATCTGGACGGCGGCTACGGCGTCGGCAAGACCCATCTGCTGGCCTCCCTGTGGCACGCCACCCCGGCGGAGCCCGCCCGCAAGGCGTTCGGCACCTTCGTGGAGCTGACCAACCTCGTCGGCGCGCTGGGCTTCCAGCAGACCGTGAGCACGCTCTCCGGCCACCGGCTGCTGTGCATCGACGAGTTCGAGCTGGACGACCCGGGCGACACCGTGCTGGTCTCGACGCTGCTGGGCAAGCTGGTGGACGCGGGCGTCGCGCTCGCCGCCACCTCCAACACCCTGCCGGGCAAGCTCGGTGAGGGCCGGTTCGCCGCGGCGGACTTCCTGCGCGAGATCCAGGGTCTGTCCGCGCACTTCCACGCCCTGCGGATCGACGGTGAGGACTACCGCCACCGCGGTCTGCCGCAGGCACCGGCGCCCTTCCCCGAGGAGGTGGTCACCCGGACGGCTCATGCCACCCCCGGCGCCTCGCTCGACGGTTTTCCCCGGTTGCTGGAGCATCTGGCCAAGGTGCACCCGAGCCGGTACGGCGCGCTGACCGACGGCCTGAAAGCGGTGTGCCTGACGGACGTCGGGCCGGTGCCCGACCAGTCGACCGCGCTGCGTCTCGTCGTGCTCGCGGACCGGTTGTACGACCGCGAGGTGCCCGTGCTGGCGGCGGGAATTCCGTTCGATCAGCTGTTCAGCGCGGACATGCTGGCCGGCGGCTACCGCAAGAAGTATTTCCGTGCGATCTCCCGGCTGACCGCGCTGGCCCGCGACGCGCAGCGGCTGACCGAGGCCCGCTGACCCACCCCGACACGCCGGGATCATGGACGGGTTCACGCCATCGGACCCGCACTTTTGAGGCTCCCTCCGATGTGAAACGTCGAGTTAACCCTGCAAACAACATTGCAGGGTTAACGTGTTTCTTGACCAGCTGTTGACCAACTGTTGGTATGTGTATGAGACGCGTGAGGGAGCACAAGATGCGAGGTACGACGGTACGAGCGGCGCAGCCGCCGTACGCCGTCGCGCCCCGGGGACTCCCGCTCGCCGTGTTCGCGCCGCTCTTCGCGACCGTGCATACGATCCGTCAAACCACGGCCAAAGCTTGGCCGGTATCCCCGTGCTCCCGGGCCACCGCGCGTGACATCGAGGTCGCGCTCCACCCCCGGGGCATACGCACCGCACCGGCGTCCACCGCCGGGTCCGACGGTCCGTCGAGACCGTCGGGCGCATCGAGACCACCGGGCCGGCCGGACGCCTCGGACGCCTCAGGGCATCGAATAGCCGAGTAGCCCGACAGCCGGTCAACGGCCGCCACCCCGGTGCTTCAGCCGCCGAGCGGGATCTCTCCCGCGCTCGGCCACCGAGAGGGACGAACCCGCTCTCCCGCGTCGCGACGACGCGCGGGCGGCCCCTCTCACCGTCCCGCAGGCCCGCCGACGCGCACCCCACAGCGCGCCAGGAGGAAACACGACACATGCAGCCCCTCATCGACAACGCCCGTACGTTCGGACAGCGCCCTGAGGAGTTCGCCCAGCTGGCCTCCGGCCAGTCCCCCCAGGTGCTCTTCATCACCTGCTCCGACTCCCGGGTCGTCCCGGCCCTGATCACGGGCGCCCGCCCCGGCCAGCTCTTCGAGCTGCGCACCGCGGGCAACATCGTCCCGCCCTACGCCTCGCAGCAGCCCACGGGCGAGGCGGCCACCATCGAGTACGCGGTGGAGGTGCTCGGCGTCCGCGACATCGTGGTGTGCGGCCACTCCCATTGCGGCGCGGTCGGCGCGCTGGTGCGCGGCGACGACCTCGACGCCGTGCCCGCCGTGCGCGACTGGCTGGGCCACGCCGCCGACGAGCCACCGTCCGACGACCCGGCCGATCCCACGGTCGAGGGCGGCGTGCAGCACCATGTGCTGGCCCAGCTGCTGCGGCTGCGCTCGTACCCCTGTGTGGAACGCGGTCTGGCCGCCGGCCGGCTGACCCTGCACGGCTGGTACTACGAGGTGCACACCGGTGGTGTCCGCGCACACCGCGCCGACACCGATCGCTTCGAGGCTCTGTGAGTCCTGCCATGAACCACCACCCTCACCCGACCCGGGTTCCTCCCAGGTATCCCTTCCTCAAGCAGGACTTCGCGGCCTCGCTGGTCGTGTTCCTGGTCGCGCTGCCGCTGTGCGTCGGCGTGGCCGTCGCCTCCGGTGTGCCGGCCGAACTCGGCCTGGTCACCGGCATCGTGGGCGGCATCGTCACCGGAATGATGCGGGGCAGCAGCCTCCAGGTGTCGGGCCCGGCGGCGGGCCTGACCGTGCTCGTCTTCGAGGCCGTCCAGGAGTTCGGGCTGCCCGCGCTCGGCGTGATCGTGCTCGCGGCGGGCGCGCTCCAGCTCCTGATGGGCGCCCTGCGCCTGGGGCGCTGGTTCCGGGCCATCTCCGTCTCCGTCGTGGAAGGCATGCTGGCCGGGATCGGCCTGGTGATCATCGCCGGGCAGCTCTACACGGCGGCGGGCCTGGCCGCCCCCGTCTCCGGCCTGGACAAACTCATCGGACTGCCGGGCGCGGCCGTCGAGGCGCTGGGCAGCAGCGCCGCCCTGACCTCGCTCGCGATCGGCGCGGGCACCATGGCCGTACTGGCGCTGTGGCCGCGGCTGCCCGCGCGGGCCAGGGCCGTGCCCGGCGCGCTCGTGGCCGTCGGGCTGGCCACCCTGGTCACGCTGGTGTTCGACCTGCCGGTGGCCACGGTCGAGGTCCGGGGCCTGCTGGACGCGATCCAGCCGCCCGGGGCGGACGCGCTGGGCGAGCTGGTCACCCCGGCCCTGCTGGGCACGATCCTCGCCTTCACCCTGATCGCCTCCGCCGAGAGCCTGTTCAGCGCGGCGGCGGTGGACCGGCTGCACGACGGTCCGCGCACCCAGTACGACAAGGAGCTGATGGCCCAGGGCGCGGGCAACGCCGTGTGCGGGGCGCTGGGCGCGCTGCCCATGACGGCCGTCATCGTGCGCAGCTCGGCCAATGTGCAGGCGGGCGCCCGGACGAAGGCGTCCCGGGTGCTGCACGGCGTGTGGCTGCTGCTGTTCGCGGCGCTGCTGCCCCAGGCGCTCGCGCTGATCCCGATACCCGCGCTGGCCGGCATCCTGGTGCACGCGGGCTGGAAGCTGATCCCGTTCCGGCAGTTCGGCGGGCTGTGGCGGGAGCACCGGGGCGAGGCGGTGATCCTGGTGGTCACCGCCGTGGCGATCGTCGCGGTGAACATGTTCGAGGGCGTTCTGATCGGGCTCGCCCTGTCCGTCGTCAAAGCCGCCTGGGAGGCCTCGCACCTCAAGCTGGACGTCATCGACAAGGGCGCCGGACCGGTCCAGGCCTATCTGTCGGGCAACGCGACCTTCCTGCGGCTGCCGAAAATACTCGACAGCCTGGAGGCGCTCCCCCAGGACCGCCCGGTCGAGCTGGACCTCTCCGGTCTGCACCACCTGGACCACGCCTGCCGTACGGCCCTGGAGAGCTGGGCGGAGCGGCACAGCGCGGCGGGCACGGACCCGGTGAAGGTGACGGCGACGGTGACGGCCCGGTGACCCCGCGCTGACAGTCCCGGTGTCCGGCCGGGGGCCTCACGGCCTTCCGGCCGGACAGCGGCATACGAATTCACCTTTCGGGCATATCGTTAATTGACATACGAATGACCCATAAGGGACCAGCACCTACGGGCCTCTGCGCGAGGAGGTCGACATGCTCGAAGCACTCCTGGTGACCATCGTGACGATCGGCGCGGTGGGTCTGGTGTATCTCGCCGCGTCGGCCCGGGTCGTCAAGCAGTACGAACGCGGTGTGATCCTGCGGCTGGGCCGCCTCCGGGGCAATGTCCGGCCCCCGGGGCTGACGATGATCGTGCCCTTCGTGGACCATCTGACCCGGGTCAACATGCAGATCGTCACCATGCCGGTCCCGGCCCAGGAAGGCATCACCCGGGACAACGTCACGGTGCGCGTGGACGCGGTCGTCTACTTCCGGGTGGTCGACCCGGCGAGCGCGCTCATCAAGGTCGAGGACTACCGGTTCGCGGTCTCGCAGATGGCGCAGACGTCCCTGCGCTCGATCATCGGCAAGAGCGAGCTGGACGACATGCTCTCCGACCGCGAGAAGCTCAACCAGGGACTTGAACTGATGATCGACAGCCCGGCGGTCGGCTGGGGTGTGCAGATCGACCGGGTCGAGATCAAGGACGTGTCACTGCCGGAGACCATGAAGCGTTCCATGGCCCGCCAGGCCGAGGCCGACCGTGAGCGCCGCGCCCGGGTCATCAACGCCGACGCCGAACTCCAGGCGTCCAAGAAGCTCGCCGAGGCCGCGAAGCAGATGGAGGCCACGCCGTCCGCGCTCCAGCTCCGGCTGCTCCAGACGATCGTCGCGGTCGCCGCGGAGAAGAACTCCACGCTGGTGCTGCCCTTCCCGGTGGAGTTGCTGCGCTTCCTGGAGAAGGCACAGCAGCCGGAGCCACCGCACAAGCCACTGGAGGCCTGAGCACGAGCCGGCGGAAGCGCGTGCCGGACGCCGCCACTCCCGCCCCCCCGCCCCCGAAGCGCCCGTTAGCCCGATCGGACCGCGCCCCCACCCCCACACCCCCGCAATACATATTTAGTAGTATTTGCACAGTTACGTTCGTCCGGTGATCCTCCCCGTTCGACGCGTACGACGTCTCACCGCGGCCTGCGCCCTCGCCGCCGCCCTCGCCTCCCTCACCGCCTGCGGCGACGACCCCGCGCACACCGCCAAGGCGCACCCGGCCTCCTCCGCCCCCGCCTCCCGTCCCCCCACGCTCGCCCCCGGCCCCTCCGCGCTGGCCCCCGTCTTCAGCAACGGCCTCCGGACCCAGGACAAGACCGTGGCCCTCACCTTCGACGCGGACATGACCGCGGATCAGGGCGAGCGGGCGGCGGCGGGCGAGCGCTTCGACAACCCGGAACTCATCGCGACCCTGCGCGAACTCAAGGTCCCTTCGACGGTGTTCATGACCGGCCGCTGGGCGGAGGAGTACCCGGTGCAGGCGCGCGCCATCGGCCGGGACCCGCTCTTCGAGGTCGCGAACCACTCGTACAGCCACTACGCCTTCACCGACGACTGCTACGGCCTGCCGACCGTGCCCGCCGAGCGGATGAAGGCCGACGTGGAGCGGGCGTACGCCGCGTTCCGCACGGCCGGGGTGCCGGACCCGATGCCGTACTTCCGTTTCCCGGGCGGCTGCTACGACCAGCAGGCACTGCGCGCGCTCAGCGCCACCGGGGTCACGGCGGTGCAGTGGGACGTGGTCAGCGGCGACGCGTTCGCGACGGACGCGGACGCGGTGGCCCGGCAGGTGCTGGACGGCGTACGGCCCGGGTCGGTGGTGGTGATGCACTGCACGCGCAGCGCGGCGCCGGTGACCGAGGAGGCGATCCGGGCCATCGTGCCGGAACTGCGCGAGCGGGGCTTCCGGTTCGTGAAGGTGTCGGAGCTGATCGGATCCGGCGCGGGCCGTTCCTGAGCGGCACGACCGCCGTGCCCGTACGCGCCCCTGTCCGCCCCTGTCCGCCCCGGCCTACGGTGGACACATGAACGAGGACCGCGACCCCTGCCTCATCGACGCGACCCGGCCGTCGCAGGCCGCGGGGCCGCCGTACGCGGAGTGTGTGCTCTGCCGGGAGCGGACGGAGTACCCGGAGTCGTACAAGGGCATCACGCTGTGCCCGGTCTGCGAGTGGCAGGAGGCGCAGCGGACGGCGTGCTCGGGATGATCGCGCGGGCCGGCTCCCGGGCCCTGACATGCCCCGGGAGCCGTCAAGTACCCTGCGGACCGTGAGCGACGACAGCCCTTTCCAGCCCGAGACCGGTGACCGTGACACGGCGCGGCAGTTCGTGCTGCCGCTGGTCGTGCGGATCGAGCGCGGTGCCCCGCCGCCCCGCACGGACGCGCTGGAGACGGCGGCCCGCGCGGTGCTGGTGATGCTCACCGACCCGCGCTCGCTGGGCGACGGGGAGTGGGCGGGGGCCGTGCGGGACTGGCAGGACGCCCGGATCCGCAAGGTGGTGCGACGGGCGCGCGGCGCGGAGTGGCGGCGCGCGGAGGCGCTGCCCGGCATCACGGTGACCGGGAAGGCGGCGGAGGTACGGGTCTTCCCGCCCGTTCCGCTGGACGGCTGGCCCAAGGATCTCGCCCGGCTCCAGGTCTCCGGCACCGATCTGGACGACCCGGAACCCCCGGCGGCCCCGGAGCGCGGTGCGCCCGTGCTGTGGCTGAGCCCCGACGTCGACATGTCGGCGGGCAAGGCGATGGCCCAGGCCGGTCATGGCGCCCAGCTCGCCTGGTGGGAACTGCCCGACGCGGAGCGCGCGGCCTGGCACGACGCCGGTTTCCCGCTGTCCGTGCGCACGGCGGACCCGGCCGGGTGGCGGGCCCTGACGACAAGCGGTCTGCCGGTCGTCAGGGACGCGGGTTACACGGAGATCGCGCCGGGTTCCGCCACGGTGGTGGCGGACCACCCGGCGCTGCGCGGGGGCACGCGCTAGCCGGAGCCCGGGGCCGGTCCTAGACCGGCGGCTCGTCGAGGATCGCGAGCAGGGAACCGGCGGTCTCCACCGGGCCGGTCGAGGTCGCGGAGGTGTACGCGCCGGGGAAGAGACGGCCCCAGGCGGCGGCGCGGCCGAGGGTGGCGAGGCGGCCGGCCGGGCGGAGGGCGTGCCGGAGGTCGGCGGCGGTGTGCCCGTCGCCCGTCCAGGGTTCCAGGTAGGCGTCGCGCAGCCGGGGCAGTACGCCGGGGCCGTGGGCCCGCACCGCCTGGCGGGCGGGGACCAGGAAACTGCAGAACGGGTGGGAGACCAGGGCATCGCCCCAGTCGAAGAAGGTGAAGCGGCCGGGCCGTGGGCGGAACAGCTGCCCCTCGTGCAGATCGGCGTGGTCGAGGGTGTCCGCGACACCGGCGGCGGCGAGTTCGGCGCACCACCGGGCCACCTGGGGCCGGAGGGCGAGCAGACGCGTACGGTCGTCGGGGCGCAGGGCGGTGCTCTGTGTGCTCTCCGTGAGGATGCGGTCGAACAGGCCGGTCAGGTCGGTGGTGCGGGCGCCGGGGACGCCGAGCCGTTCGATGGCGTCGGCGTGCGGGACGAGGGCGCGCTGCATGGCGGCGTACTGGTGGAGCGGCGCTTCCCAGGACCGGGGGTCGGCGGGTTCGCGGGCGAGCAGCGTACGGAAGTCGTCGCCCCCGTCGGGCAGCAGGGACCAGCCGCGCCCGGTGTCGACGGCGAGCGGGCGCAGGACGTGTTCCGGCACCCAGTCGGCCAGCGCGCGGGCGAGTCCGGCTTCGAAGGCGCTGCCGGGCGGGTTGGCCTTGAACCACACCACACCGCCGTCCGCGACGGTGAACCTCAGCAGCACGGACCAGGGCCGCACCCGGGCCCGCCACTCCCCCGTCGCCGGGCGCCCGGCGCCGGACAGTTCCCGGGTCGCCCAGGCGAGGGCGTCCGCCCGCCAGCCGGGGTTCTCCCAGGGGGTGACGGCGTCCCCGTAGCCGCCGCGGTCGACGGCCGAGGGCGTGAGATCGAGTCGCATCGCTCCATCCCACCACCGGTCGGGGCACCGCCTCCAGCGTATTTCCTGGTCAGGGCGGTACCCCAGGGCAGGCGTGGGGCCGTTTACCGCGTGTACGCCGTAAACGTATACACTGTAAACTGATGAGTGGCAGACGGGAAGAGATCCTGGACGCCGCGTTGGCCATCGCCGATGAGCGCGGGCTCGAAGCCGTGTCGATGCGGACGCTGGCCGAACGCGTGGGCGTCACACCGATGGCGTTGTACCGGCATGTCGAGGACAAGGCGGCACTCCTTGACGGGATGGCGGGGCGGCTGCTCGCCGCGCTGGTCCCGGCGGGTGACACGGCGGAGCAGCCCTGGGACGTCCGGCTCACCGCCCTCGCGCACGCCTGCCGTGGGGTGACCCAGCGTCACCCCTGGGCGGCACACCTGCTCTTCTCCCGGCCCGCCGTCACCCCGGACGCCGTGCGCGCGGTGGACATCATCTACACCGCGCTGCTCGACGCGGGGGTCCCGGAGCCGGCCGTGCCCCGGCTGGAGCGGCTGGTCAGTACGTTCGTGATCGGTTTCGCGGCCTCCGAGGCGTCGGGCCGGTTCGCCCCCGGCCACCGGGGCGGCCCGTCGCCCGAGGTCGGGCTTCCCGGCCACCGCAGGCTCGGCCCCTGGCTGGAGCTGCCGCTCGACCTCACCGCCGAGTTCGACGCCGACCTGGCGGACATCCGGCGGCTGATCGAGGCGGCGGCCCGGCGGGAAAGCTGACCGGGCCGGGGCCGTCGTCGGGTCCCCCGGGCCCGGCCGAACCTCAAATGTTGCTCTGAAGGGTGGCCCGGCAGGGTTCGGCGGGACGGGCCGGGGCCATACCCCGTCACACCGGGACCGTGGGTGCCGTAGGAGGAGGGGACATGGGGACAGCACAGGCATGGGGGACGGCACGGACAGCACCGACCGCACAGGCACGGGGGACCGCACGAATACCGTCGCCCGCGCAGGGGCGGGGGCCGGGGAGCGGGCGGGGTACGGGGAGCGGGCTGGGGACGGGGATCGGGTGGCGGCCGGAGATCGCCGACGCCGTGGAGCGGATGCCGGGTATCGACTGGGTGGAGGTCGTCGCCGAGAACGTCTGCCCCGGGCATCTTCCCGAGTCGCTGGTGCGGCTGCGCGAGCGCGGGCTGACCGTCGTACCGCACGGGGTGTCGCTCGGGCTCGGCGGGGCCGAACGGCCCGACGCCGGGCGGCTCGCGGCGCTCGCCGAGCGGGCCGAGGCACTGGGGGCACCGCTGGTCACCGAGCACATCGCGTTCGTCCGGGCGGGCGGCACGCTCACCGCGTCGCCACGGCTCGAAGCCGGTCATCTGCTGCCCGTGCCGCGCACCCGCGACGCCCTCGACGTGCTCTGCGCCAACATCCGCATCGCGCAGGACGCGCTGCCGGTCCCGCTCGCCGTCGAGAACATCGCCGCCCTGCTGTCCTGGCCCGGCGACGAACTGACCGAGGGACAGTTCCTGTACGAACTCGCCGACCGGACCGGCGTACGGCTCCTCATCGATGTGGCCAATCTGCACACCAACCACGTCAACAGCGGCGACGACCCGGCCGAGGCGCTCGCCGAACTGCCCCTGGAGGCCCTCGCGTACGTCCATGTCGCGGGCGGCTTCGAGCGGGACGGCGTCTGGCACGACAGCCACGCCCACCCGGTGCCGGAGCCGGTCCTGGACATCCTCACCGACCTCGCCTCCCGGGTGGCCCCGCCCGGCGTGCTCCTGGAGCGCGACGAGAACTTCCCCGAGCCGGGCGAGCTGGAGCGCGAGGTCGAGCGCATCCGGGAGGCCGTGGCGCAGGGACGGCGGAAGGGGAGCGCCGGGTGCGGCGAGGGCGTGCCGGGCGGGGAGCGGGGGGCGGGCGGCGGCGGGGCGCCGGACGGGGACCTCGCCGCGCCCGCCCGGCAGCGGCTCGGCCTGGCCCAGACCGCGCTGCTCTCCGCCCTGGTCGCCGGTACGCCCGCGCCCGAGGGGTTCGACCGGGCCCGGCTGCGGGTGCAGTCGCGGGCGCTCGCCGGGAAGCGGGCGGACGTGGTGGCGAAGGTGGCGCCCGAGGTGGCGGCGCTCCTCGGCGGCGGCTACCGGCCGGCGTTCCTGGCGTACGCCCACCGGCAGCCGATGGCGGGCGGGTACCGGCGGGACGCCCTGGACTTCGTCCGCCACCTTCTGAACGGCGAACAGCCGCAGGACCCGCGCGCCCGCCGGGAGTTGCGGGAGTGGTGGCTCGACCGGTCCGGCCCGGCCCCCCGCCCCGCCCGCCCCGGCGCACGGCTCGCGCGGGCCGCCAGGCGGGGGTGGGGGCTGCTGCGCGGCTGACGGCAGGGCGGGGCGGCGGCCCGCCCTACGGCAGTTCGAGCCGTCCCGCGCGTGAGGGAGCGACGGCGTCATAAAGCGGTGCTTATCGGCATATTGGGTGCGCCACACCGGCCGTCGGTACTTGCCTTCCCCCATCCCTGAACCAAGCATCCCTTTTGTCACCCCTCACCCCGTGCACCGAAGGGATACCTCCTATGCGAGCCGCCGCCCTGTTTTCGGCCGCCGGGTCCTTGCTGCTGACCGCCCTCACCGCCACCCCGGCGGGCGCCGCCCCCACGCTCGTGGACACGGCCGAGGCGCGCGGCACCCAGGTCGCCGCCGAGCGGGCCCGCGTGGCCGGTATCGCCTTCGGCTCCTGCGCCGACGGCGAGGATCTGCCCGGCGTCATGGAGTGCGGCACCGTCTCCGTCCCGGTCGACTACGCGCACCCCGGCGGCAAGCAGATCGAGCTCGCCGTCAGCCGGGTCCGGGCCACCCACACCGACCCCGGCAACAGCAAGCGCAAGGTGCCCCGACAGGGCGCCCTGGTCTACAACCTGGGCGGGCCCGGCGGTTCGGGCCGCTACTTCCCGCTCATCGGCATGCTCCCCGAGTGGAAGCGCCTCGCCGCCGCGTACGACCTGGTCGGCTACGACCCACGGGGCGTCGGCGATTCGGCGCCGCTGTCCTGCCAGGACCCCGCACGGTTCTTCAAGGGCCCCAGCCAGTCCCCGACGCACCCCTCGGAGTCGTACAAGAAGGAGCGTGTCGCCCAGGCCAAGGCGTACGCGCGCGGGTGCGTCGAGCGGTCGGGCGGCGATCTGCGGCACTACCACTCGCTCAACAACGCCCGCGACCTCGATGTGCTGCGGGCCGCGCTGGGTGAGCCGAAACTGACCTTCATGGGGTCGTCGTACGGCACCTACTTCGGGGCGCTGTACGCCGAGCTGTTCCCCTCGCACGTACGGCGGATGGTGTTCGACTCGGCCGTCGATCCCGACCCGGCGCGGATCTGGTACCACAGCAACCTCGCCCAGTCCGCCGCGTTCGAGGGCCGCTGGGCGGACTTCCGGGTGTGGGCGGCCCGCCACGACGACGTGTACGGACTCGGTGCCACACCGGACGCGGTGCTGCGCAGCTACGAGACCGTACGGGCGCGGCTCGCCGCCGAACCGGCGGGCGGGAAGGTCGGGCCCGGACAGCTGCAAGGGACGTTCCTGGAGGCCGGGTACTACGACGACCACTGGCCCTATCGCGCGCACGCGCTGTCGGCGTACCTCAAGGGCGATCCGCAGCCGCTGATCGACATCGCGGCGCCGGTCGAGGAGGCGGCGAAGGAGGCGGAGAACGCCCGTGCGGTGTACACGGCCGTCGAGTGCAACGACGCGCCCTGGCCAACGGATTTCGCGGTGTGGGACCGGGACAACACGCGGCTGGCGCGGGTGGCGCCGTTCGAGACGTGGGACAACGTGTGGCTGAATCTGCCGTGCGCGTACTGGGCCGTGCCGCGTCAGCGGCCTCTCGACGTGCGGACCGGGGTCGGTGAGCTGGCGCCGACGCTGATCGTGGCCGCCGAGCGGGACGCTGCCGCGCCGCACCGGGGGGCGGTGGCGTTGCAGCGGCGGCTTTCCGGGGCGGTGCTGGTGACGGAGCGGGACGCGGGGTCCCATGGGGTGGTGGGTGGGCCCAACGCGTGTGTGAACGGGTATGTGGACGCGTACTTGCTGGAGGGGCGGCTTCCGGCGCGGTCCGCGTCCTGCGAGGGGCGGGCGGAGCCGGAGGCGGAGGGCGCGTCCTGACGCCGTCCACGGGCTCGCCGCCATGGCTGGTCGGGCCCGCGCGGCGGAGCCGCGCATCGACACGGCCCCGCGTCCCTTGGGGGCGTGGTGGCGAACCGGCGGCCACAGCCCCGCGCCCCGGCAGGGCGGCGCGGGGCGCTCGGGGCGTGGTCAGGCCAGGCCCGCGACAAGGTCCGCCACGTCCTTGCGGCGGCCCGTGTAGAACGGGATCTCCTCGCGGACGTGGCGGCGGGCCTCCGAGGCGCGCAGGTGGCGCATGAGGTCGACGATGCGGGAGAGGTCGTCGGCCTCGAAGGCCAGGACCCACTCGTAGTCGCCGAGGGAGAAGGAGGCGACCGTGTTGGCGCGCACGTCGGGGTAGCCGCGGGCCATCTTGCCGTGGTCGGCGAGCATCCGGCGGCGGTCCTCGTCCGGCAGCAGGTACCACTCGTAGGAGCGCACGAACGGGTACACGCTGATGTAGTCGCGGGGCGTCTCGTCGGCGAGGAAGGCCGGGATGTGCGAGCGGTTGAACTCGGCGGGGCGGTGCAGCGCCATGTTCGACCACACCGGCTCCAGCGCGCGGCCGAGGCGGGTGCGGCGGAAGAGGTTGTAGGCCTCCTGGAGCTGGTCGCTGGTCTCGGCGTGCCACCAGATCATCAGGTCGGCGTCCGCGCGCAGGCCGGAGACGTCGTAGGTGCCCCGGACGGTGACGTCCTTGGCGGCGAGCTGGTCGAACAGCTCCTGGACCTCTTCTGCGTACCCCGCGCGGTTCTCGGGCAGCACGTCCTTCAGCTTGAAGACGGACCACAGCGTGTAACGGATGACCTCGTTGAGGTCCTTCGCCAGCTTGCCCTTGTTCGGAATCCGGTCGGTGGTGGGGGCGTCGTCACTCATGCGGCTATTCTCCCGCTCCGCCGTGCGGGCTCCGCACCGGGGCCGAGGTGAGCTGCCGCACGGCCCGGAGCGCGTGCGTGGCGTCGCGGGGCAGGCGGGAATTGTCAGACACGCCCCAGGTCGCCGTCGAGCTGGTCGACGGCGGCGTACGCGCTCGCGACGCACGCCGGGACGCCCACCCCGTCGTAGACCGCGCCGCACACCGCGAGCCCGGGGAGCTTGCCCACGTGCTCGCGGACGCGGGCCACGCGCGCGTGGTGGCCCACCGGGTACTGGGGCAGGCCGTCCGGCCAGCGGGTCACCCGGGTCTCGACCGGGGCGGCGGCCAGCCCGAGCGCCTCGCGCAGGTCGTGCCGGGAGACGGCCACCAGGTCGGCGTCGGGGCGGTCCAGGATCGCCGTCTCGCCGTACCGCCCGACGGAAGTGCGCAGGACGAGGGTGTCCGGGTCCTCGTCGGCGATCCAGCCCCACTTCTGGGAGGCGAACGTCGACGCCTTGATGCCGCGGCCGTCGACCGGCGGGACCAGGAAGCCGCTGCCCTCGGGGAGACGGACGTCCGCGCGGCGGTAGGCCAGGGTGATCAGCGCCATCGACGCGTACTCCACCGCCGCCAGCTCGGCCGCCGCGGCCGGGGCCTCGGCGCGCAGAAGGGTGGCCGCGGCGGGCGCGGGCAGGGCGACGACCACGGCGTCGGCGTGCACGGTCCGGTCCCCGGCGTCGATCCGCCAGCCGGTGCGCTCGCGCCGCAGCGCGGTCACGGCGGCCCCGGTGACGATCTCGCCGCCCCGCGCGCGTACCGCGTCCGCCACCGCGAGCGGCAGGGTCCCGACGCCGCCCGTGATGCCCATGAACACCGGACCGGCCGCCGCCGCGCCGGCCGCCCTGGCCTGGATCTCGCGGACCGCCTCCGTGAGCGAGGTGTGCGTCTTGGCGGCCTCGAACAGCTGGGGCACGGCGGAGCGCATCGAGATGCGGTACGCGTCCCCGGCGTAGACCCCGCCCAGCAGCGGCTCCACCAGCCGGTCGACGACCTCGCGCCCGACCCGGGCGGCCACGAACCCGCCCACCGCCACGTCGTCACCGATCTCCGTGGGCGGCAGCTCGGCGTCCTCGGCGATCCGCCGGACGCCGTCCGCCGAGAGCACTCCGGTGAGCGCGTCGGCCGCCCCCGGTACGCCCATGACATGCCCCTTGGGCATCGGGCGCAGCGTGCCGCGCGTCCACAGCGACGCGGAGGCCGTGGCGGGCGGCTGGAGCCGGTCGGCGAGACCCACCTCGCGGGCCAGCCCGATCGCCTCGGGGCGCCGGGCGAGCAGCGACTCGGCACCGAGGTCGACCCGCACCCCGGCGATCCGCCCCGGCAGCAGCTTGCCGCCCACTCTGTCCGCCGCCTCCAGGACGGTCACCGAGGCCCCGCGCCCCAGCAGCCGGTGCGCGGCGGCGAGCCCGGCGATCCCGGCCCCGATGACGACGACATGCCTGGTGTCCGTAGCAGCAACGCTCATGCGTCCACCTTCTCAGACCCCACTGACAACCCGCGCGGACCCCACTGACGACCGGCCCGCTCCCCCCGTGCCCGCCCCGAGTCCCGACCGTGACCGCATCGGGACCCGTGAGGTCCAACGTCCGGCCCGGCTCCGGCGTCGAAGGAGCGACAGAACGTCAGCACGTCAACATCGTCAAGACCCTCGGGGGTAGGCGCAGATGCGCGCACATCGATCCGTAAGACCGCCCGTACGACCGTCCGTACGGCCGCCCGTCCGACGCCCGGTCCAGGTGCTCGCGGGCCTGCTGCTCGCCGGGGCGCTGGCGCTCACCGGCTGCACCGGCGCCGACGACCGGGCCACCTCCTCCGCTGACGCCGGGGCGGCCGACGGCAAGGCGGCGGCCGAGGCGGCGGCCGGGGCACAGGAGGGCGCCGCCAAGGACGAGGCCACCGAGGCGTCCACCGAGCAGCCCGGCCTCCCCGCGAGCCACATCATCCGTACGGCGTCCCTGACCGTGCAGGTCAAGGACGTGCCCAAGGCGCTGCGGGAGGCGCGTACGGCCGTCGAGGGGGCGGGCGGCTATGTCGGCGAGGAGCACACCACGCGCGACGAGGACGACGCCGAGTACACCGATGTCACCCTGCGTGTGCCCGTCGAGCGCTACGACGGTGTCCTGGGCGATCTGGAGGGCGTCGGCTCGGGCAAGCTGCTGGAACGCGCCACCAAGGCCGAGGACGTCACCGACGAGGTGGTGGACGTCGAGAGCCGGATCAAGTCCCAGCGGGCCAGCGTGGACCGGGTCCGCGAGCTGATGGACCAGGCCGAGAAGCTCAGCGACGTGGTCACCCTGGAGGGCGAGCTGAGCAGGCGTCAGACCGAGCTGGAGGCCCTGCTCGCCCGCCAGTCCTCCCTTGCGGACCGGACCACGCTGGCGACCATCACCCTCACCCTGACCGAGACCCCGATCGACCCGGACGTCAAGGACGACGACCCCGGCTTCGTGGACGCCCTCTCCGGCGGCTGGGACGCGTTCGTGGCGATGCTGCGCTGGCTGCTGGTGATGATCGGCGCGGTGCTGCCGTTCGTGGCGGCGGGGGCGCTGCTGCTGCTGGTGTGGCTGCGGATCGTACGGCCCCGGCTGCCGCGCCGCGCGGAGTCGGTGCCCGCGACGACGGCCCTGGGCCCCCTGCCGTCCGCCCGGCCGGTGTCGGAGGACGGCGCCCCCCAGGAGGACTCCGGGAAGGACTGACCCCGCAGCGGGGCGGCCGGGACCGGCCTCGCGTGGGCCCGTAGCGTGGGCCCATGACCATCAGCGGCACGCGGGACGCGCGGAAACCGGAACGGGAACGACTGGTCGTGATCGGCGGTGACGCCGCGGGCTTGTCCGCGGCGTCACAGGCCCGCCGGCAGAAGGGCCCCGACGAACTGGAGATCGTGGCGTTCGAGCGCGGACACTTCACCTCCTACTCGGCGTGCGGGATCCCGTACTGGGTCGGCGGCGACGTACCGGCGCGGGACGATCTGATCGCCCGTACGCCGGACGAGCATCGCGCGCGTGCCATCGATCTGCGGATGCGCACCGAGGTGACGGAGATCGACGTGCCGGGCGGGCGGGTACGCGCGCGGGACGTCGATTCCGGGGCCGGGTCCTGGACGTCGTACGACAAACTCGTGATCGCCACCGGGGCGCGGCCGATCCGGCCGGATCTGCCGGGCATGGACGCGCCCGGTGTGCACGGGGTGCAGACGCTGGACGACGGACAGGCACTGCTCGACACGCTCGGGGCGACGCGGGGCCGCCGCGCGGTGGTCGTCGGGGCCGGGTACATCGGCGTGGAGATGGCCGAGGCGCTGATCAACCGCGGCTATGAGGTGACGGTCGTCAATCGTGGCGCCGAGCCGATGTCGACGCTCGATCCCGACATGGGGCGGCTGGTGCACAAGGCCATGGCGGGCCTCGGCATCACCATGGTCGACGACGCCGAGGTCACCGAGATCCTGACCGGGGACGACGGGCGGGTGCGGGGGGTGGCCACCGGGGCCGCCGAGTATCCGGCGGACGTGGTCGTCCTGGGGATCGGGGTCCGCCCCGAGACCGCGCTGGCGCGCGCGGCCGGTCTGCCGCTCGGGGTGCACGGCGGGCTGCTGACCGACCTGGCGATGCGGGTGCGCGGGCACGAGAACATCTGGGCGGGCGGGGACTGTGTCGAGGTGCTCGACCTCGTCTCGGGGCAGGAGCGGTACATCCCGCTCGGGACGCACGCCAACAAGCACGGGCAGGTCATCGGGGCCAATGTGGGGGGCGGTTACGCCACGTTCCCCGGGGTCGTGGGGACCGCGGTGAGCAAGGTGTGCGATCTGGAGATCGCGCGGACGGGGTTGCGGGAGAAGGACGCGCTGCGGGTGGGGCTGGAGTTCGAGTCGGTGGTGATCGAGTCGACCAGCCGGGCCGGGTACTACCCGGGCGCCTCGCTGATGACGGTGAAGATGCTCGCCGAGCGGCGGACCGGGCGGTTGCTGGGGGTGCAGATCGTGGGGCACGAGGGGGCGGCGAAACGGGTGGATGTGGCGGCGGTGGCCCTGACGGCCGGGATGACGGTGGAGCAGATGACGATGCTCGACCTGGGGTACGCGCCGCCGTTCTCGCCGGTGTGGGATCCGGTGCTGGTCGCCGCGCGGCGGGCGGTTCGGAAGGTGCGGGGCGTTTCCTGAGGGGTGGGGTGGTGTTTTGGGTGCGGGTGCGTGGGGTTGTGTTTCGGGTGCGGGTGCGTTGTGGCTGGTCGCGCAGTTCCCCGCGCCCCAAAAAAACGTGGGGCGCCCGGCGTTCGTACGGTGCCGTTGATGGGTCCGTCGCCTGGTGATCGGCTCTCAAGCGGCGGTGCGGGTGTGGACGTACTCCACGAGGCGGGTCAGGGCGTCCGGGTCGGTCGACGGCATCACGCCGTGGCCGAGGTTGAAGACATGGCCCTCCAGGCCCGCCGCCGCGTCGAGGATCTCGCGCGTCTTGGCCTCGACGGCCGGCTGCGGGGCGAACAGCAGGGTCGGGTCGAGATTCCCCTGGAGCGCCTTGCCGGGTCCGACCCGGCGGGCGGCCTCGTCCAGCGGCACCCGCCAGTCGACGCCCACGACATCGGCCCCGGCCTCGCCCATCAGGCCGAGCAGTTCGCCCGTACCGACACCGAAGTGGATGCGCGGGACGCCGTACGCCTCGACGGCCCGGAACACCTTGGCGGAGTGGGGCAGCACGGAACGCCGGTAGTCGGTCGGGGCGAGGGCTCCGGCCCATGAGTCGAAGAGCTGCACGGCGCTCGCGCCGGCCTCGATCTGCACCTTCAGGAACGCGGCGGTGATGTCGGCCAGCCGGTCCAGCAGATCCGCCCACAGCTCCGGGTCGCCGTACATCATCGCCTTGGCGTTCTCGTACGTCCGCGAGGGCCCGCCCTCCACGAGATAGCTCGCGAGGGTGAACGGAGCCCCGGCGAACCCGATCAGCGGGGTCTGCCCCAACTCGGCGGTGAGCAGCCCGATGGCCTCGGTGACGTAGGAGACGTCCTCGGGGGTCAGGTCCCGCAGCTGCGCGAGATCGGCCCGCGACCTGATGGGCTTCTCGACGACGGGGCCGACGCCGGGCTTGATGTCGAGATCGACACCGATGGCCTTCAGCGGTACGACGATGTCGCTGAAGTAGATCGCCGCGTCCACGCCATGGCGGCGCACCGGCTGAAGCGTGATCTCCGTGACCAGGTCCGGGCGCATGCACGACTCCAGCATCGCCACGCCTTCGCGGATCTTCCGGTACTCCGGCAGCGACCGCCCCGCCTGCCGCATGAACCACACCGGCGTATGCGGCACCGCCTCCCGCCTGCACGCCTTGAGGAAGGCCGAGTCATAGGTGGCTGTAGGGGGCTGGCCCGTGGGGCGTCCGTTGGCACTCACCCCGCCAGTCTCCCATGCCCCGGTTGCCCGTTCGGCAGGGCGTGGGGTGGGGGTGGGTGGCGTCCGGTGGGGGGTGGGGGGCTGGGGGTGCGTGGCGTCCCGTTGGGGGTGGGGGGTTGGGGGGTGCGTGGGAGGTGGGCGGTGCGTGGGGGCTGGGGGGTGCGTGGGGGCTAGGGGGGCGTGGGAGGTGGGCGGTGGCTCGGGTGGGGGCGGCTCGGGTGGGGGTGAGACGGGAGGCGTGGGGCGGGCGACGGGCGTCACGCGCCCCGCGCCGTGGGCGCCGGCCCGCTGGGGCGTGCAGCGGGGAGGCGGGGGGCGGGGCCATACAGCGCGGGCGGCGCCCGTCACACGCCCCTGCCACCAGCGCCGCTCTGCCCGGGCGTCGGGCGAGGGCGTGCGGCGGGGCTGGGGCCAAGGCCATGCCGCCAGGCACCACCGACGCCGAGCACGAGCCTCGGGCCGCGCGGTCACGTGACCCGGCCGGCCGACGGTCATGTGGGCCGCCCGGCGGGCACCGCCCTTCAAGGGCCGTGCGGAGAGGCCGAGGCCGGCCCCTGCCAGCGCACGCCACCGTCACCACCCACGAACCTCAGGCCGCGGTCACGCGACCCGCCCGACCGACGGTCATGTGGGCCTGTCGCCGGGAACCGCCCCGCCGGAGCCGTACGGCTGGGCGAGGCCGGCGCCGTACCAACACGCACCACCGACGCCGGGCACGAGCACCGGGCGACGGCCACCCGACCCGACCGATCGACGGCCACCATGCCCGCCCGGAGGGCTCCGGCACGTCCGGTGGGTGCCCTGTGGCGGAACCGGCGAGGAGGGGGGCGGCCCGTCCGGCGGAGGTCGGTGGCGGCTGGGGCGGGTGTTCCGCGACCTCTCCGGGTGTCGTCCGGCGATGGGCCGCCCGGCCCGTCCAGGTGGGGTCCGGCGGCGCCGCCCGGCCCCTCCGGGTGACGCCCCGCGAGGGCCCCGGCCCCTCCACATGACGCCCGGCGACGGACCATCCGGCCCTCCAGATCACGCCCGGCCATGGGCCGCCCCCGGCCCCGCCGCGCGGCGTCCCGCGAGGGCCCGCCCGGCCTCTCCGGGTGGGCCGTCGTGCCCCCGGGCGTCGGGATGGGGCGGAGAGGGGCCAACCCCCGCAAAACCCCGCCCTGAACAGCGTCGCGCCCCCGCTTCCGTGCTGTCCGGAGGGTCGTTCGCGCCGGTGGGGCGTGGTGGACGGGGTGTCTTGCCCTGCGCCGGGGCCCCGTTCCGCTTAATCTTCCCCGCATGGCGGCTCAGGGACGACTGTCGGACGGCGCTGGCGGAATGGACGAGGCGAAGGAGACGGGGGAAAGTTCACTGCTTCCGGACGGTACGGCCCCGCCGGTCTTCCGGGCGGCGGTGGAGGGGCTGCGGTCGGCGCGGGTGCGCCCCCAGGTGGAGATCGAGGCGGTGCCCGCGCCGAAGCGGCTGGCGCCGTTCGCGTACGCGCTGGAGGCGACCGTCGTGGACGGCGAGCAGGATCTCGCCGACGGACGGCTGGTGCTGCTGCACGACCCCGACGGGCACGACGCCTGGCGCGGAGCCTTCCGGCTGGTGACGCTGGTCCGGGCCGAACTGGAACCGGAGATGGCGGTCGATCCGCTGATGCCGGACGTGTGCTGGTCGTGGCTGACCGGCGCGCTCCAGGCCCGCGGACTGACGTACGGCGAACCGAGCGGCACGGTCACGCGCGCCGGTTCGCACTACTTCGGCGGGCTCTCCGCGCGCCCCGCCGTCTCCCACATCGAGATCCGCGCGTCCTGGACGCCGCGCGAGGGGCTGGGCGGCGTACCGGAGACGGCGGCGCATCTGGCGGCCTGGTGCGATCTGCTGGCGCAGGTCGCGGGGCTGCCGCCGGCCGGGCCGGGCGACGCGTCGGTGGTGACGCTGCCGCAGCGGCGGGGACCGCAGTCGCAGTCGCGCTGACCGCCCACCCGCCCCCGCCCGCCCATCCACCCTCCTCTCCCCACCACGCCCCACCACTCCAGCTCTCCCCCCACCTCTCCAACCACCTGTCCAACCAGCTCTCCGCCCGTCGCTGACGGGGCGTGAGACCGAGGGGCACGTCCACCGGACGTGCCCCTCACTCGTGTTCGCCCGAACGCCGGGTTTCCATGCCGTCACTTTGTCGATTCGGCCACTTTCTGCCACTCAATTGGCCCCGACCGATCCGATTCGATCTTCGGACGATCGATCGCGTGTCCGAATTGCACGGATTGTTACTCACTGGATCGTGATCATTCTCTAAAGGACGACGGGTTTACTGCCGAAGACGACTGTGACCTTGAAAGCACGGTTCGTACCGGCTTCATCCCCACGAGCCGGCCCCGTCCCGCACCCCAGGAGGCCTGGTGTCCGTTCTTCTTGAGCAGCCCGCAAGCCTGGTCGCCTACCGTCCGAACAAGCCCACCGCGATGGTGGTCGTGGCCGATCCGCGCGTCCGCTCCACCGTCACCCGGCATCTGTGGGCGCTCGGCGTACGCGATGTCATCGAGGCGTCGTCGGTAGCCGAGGCCCGTCCCCGGATCGGCAACCCGCGTGACATCTGCGTCGCGGACGTCCACCTGCCGGACGGTTCCGGCCTCACGCTCCTGTCGGAGACCCGCGCCGCGGGCTGGCCCAACGGCCTCGCCCTCTCCGCCGCCGACGACATCGGCGCGGTGCGCAACGCCCTCGCGGGCGGTGTGAAGGGCTATGTCGTCACCGGCACCCGCACCAACGTCGGGCTCCCCACCCGCCCCGGCGCCGCCCCCATCGGCTCCGCCGCCGCCCGTCTGCACCGCCGCCCCCCGGGCTCCCCGAGCCACCCGGGCGGCTACCGCGAACTGTCCGGCCGCGAGGTCGAGGTACTGCGACTGGTCGCGGAGGGCCAGTCGAACAAGGCGATCGGCGTCTCCATGGGCCTGTCCGCCCTGACCGTCAAGAGCCACCTCGCCCGCATCGCCCGCAAGCTCGGCACCGGCGACCGCGCCGGCATGGTGGCCGTGGCCCTGCGGACCGGCATCATCCACTGACCCGACACCCACCGATCCCCTCCCCCGGCCCCCCCTCTGCTCCCCCTACAGCCCTCCCCTCCGGTCCCGTCCTACGGCCCTCATCCCGGCCCGCCCCCATCCGCTCCCTGCACGTCCCTCGCCACTCCCCTGCCACTCCCCTGCCACTCCCCTGCCAGTCCCCTGCCACTCCCCTGCCCGTCCCCGCCCCTCCCCGAGCACGGTGAACGAGCCCTTTCACCGACATGACTGATTTACGACCCCCATGCGCCCGTCGACGGAACGTTCCGTCGGCGGGCGCCGTCCGTACACGGATACCCTTGACAGGTGACCGACGCCCAAGACACCGCAGCAGCCAGTTCACTGCGAACCACCGGGGGCGCCCCTCCGGACGACGGCGACACTGCTGCTCCTGGGGCGCCGACACCGCTGCTCGAACCGCGTGAGGGCATTCCGCCGGTGATCGCGGACGCCGAATCCCTCGCCGCCATGATCGCCGCCTTCGCCGCCGGCTCCGGGCCCGTCGCCGTGGACGCCGAGCGCGCCTCCGGATATCGCTACGGACAGCGGGCGTACCTCGTGCAACTGCGCCGCCAGGGCGCCGGCACCGCGCTGATCGACCCCGTCGCCTGTCCGGATCTGTCGGGCCTGGGCGAGGCGCTGTCCGGCGTCGAGTGGGTGCTGCACGCCGCCACCCAGGATCTGCCCTGTCTGCGCGAGATAGGCATGGTGCCCAGCGGGCTCTTCGACACCGAGCTGGCCGGGCGGCTCGCCGGGTTCCCCCGGGTGGGGCTCGGCGCGATGGTCGAGAGCGTCCTCGGCTTCGTCCTGGAGAAGGGACACTCCGCGGTCGACTGGTCCACCCGCCCGCTGCCCGAGCCGTGGCTGCGCTACGCCGCGCTCGATGTGGAACTGCTGGTCGACCTGCGCGACGCGCTGGAGAAGGAGCTGGACCGGCAGGGCAAGCTGGACTGGGCCCGGCAGGAGTTCGCCGCGATCGCCGCCGCGCCGCCCGCCGAGCCGCGCAAGGACCCCTGGCGGCGGACGTCCGGGATGCACAAGGTGCGGCGGCGCCGGCAGCTGGCCGTGGTGCGCGAGCTGTGGCTGGCCCGGGACCGGATCGCCCAGCGCCGGGACATCTCGCCGGGCAAGGTGCTCTCCGACGCCGCCATCGTCGAGGCCGCGCTGGCCGTGCCGACCACCGTGCAGGCGCTCGGCGCGCTGAACGGGTTCGGGCAGCGGACCGGGCGGCGGCAGCTGGAGCAGTGGCAGGCCGCCGTCGACCGGGCGAGAGCGCTGCCCGAGTCGCGGCTGCCGCAGCCGGGGCAGGCCGTCACGGGGCCGCCGCCGCCGCGGGCCTGGGCGGACAAGGATCCGGTGGCCGCGGCCCGGCTGTCCGCGGCCCGCGCGGGGGTCAGCGAGCTGGCCGAGCGGCTGGGGCTGCCGCAGGAGAATCTGATCACGCCGGACACGGTGCGGAGGGTGTGCTGGGAGCCGCCGGCCGCTGCCGCGGATGTTGAGGCCGTGAGCGCCGCGCTCGTGGGGTACGGGGCTCGGGAGTGGCAGGTTGAGTTGGTGGCGCCGGTTCTGGTGAGTGCGTTTTCCGCCAAAGCGGCGTAGGGGTCTTCTGTGGGTGCGCGGGTGCGGGTGGTCTGTGGCTTGTCGCGCAGTTCCCCGCGCCCCTTTGCGGCGTGTCCCTGGCCCCTGTCGGGAAGTGATCCGGCGTCTCGCCCGGGCGTGACCGTGACGCCCGTTCCATGTGAACCCCTGTGACCTTTGCCGCTGGCGTGCGTTGGGGTGGGCAGCTACGTTACTGATAAGTAGCATGGTGATGAGCAAGCGCTCAGTGTCCCGCACCCTGGAGGAGAGCCATCGTGCCTCGTACCGTCAGGGACGTCGTCTTCGTCGACGGCGTCCGTACCCCGTTCGGCAAGGCGGGCCCGAAGGGCGTCTACCACGAGACCCGCGCCGACGATCTCATCGTGAAGGCCATCCGGGAACTGCTGCGCCGCAACCCCGCCCTCGACCCCGCGAAGATCGACGAGGTCGCCATCGCCGCGACCACGCAGATCGGTGACCAGGGGCTGACCCTGGGCCGGACGGCCGGCATCCTCGCCGGGCTGCCGCAGTCCGTGCCGGGCTACTCCATCGACCGGATGTGCGCGGGCGCGCTGACCGCCGTGACCACCACCGCCGGGTCGATCGCCTTCGGCGCGTACGACGCCGTCATCGCCGGTGGTGTCGAGCACATGGGGCGCCACCCCATGGGTGAGGGCGTGGACCCCAACCCGCGGTTCGTCAGCGAGAAGCTGGTGGACGAGTCGGCCCTGTTCATGGGCATGACCGCGGAGAACCTGCACGACCGCTACCCCGGCATCACCAAGCTGCGCGCCGACGAGTACGCCGTGCGCTCGCAGGAGAAGGCCGCCAAGGCGTACGCGAACGGGAAGATCCAGCAGGATCTGGTGCCGATCTCGGTGCGCAACACCAACGCGGAGGTCGGTGAGACCGGCTGGGGCCTGGTCACCGCCGACGAGCCGATGCGGCCCGGGACCACGCTGGAGAACCTGGCCGGGCTCAAGACGCCGTTCCGGGTGCACGGGCGGGTCACCGCGGGCAACGCGGCCGGGCTCAACGACGGCGCCACCGCCTCGATCATCGCCGCCGAGGAGTTCGCCCGCGCACACGGGCTGCCGGTGCGGATGCGGCTGGTGTCGTACGCCTTCGCGGGCGTCGAGCCGGAGGTCATGGGCTACGGGCCGATCCCGGCGACGGAGAAGGCGCTCGCGCAGGCGGGGCTGTCCATCTCCGACATCGGGCTGTTCGAGATCAACGAGGCCTTCGCCGTACAGGTGCTGGCCTTCCTGGAGCACTACGGCATCGCCGACGACGACACCCGCGTCAACCAGTACGGCGGCGCCATCGCCTACGGCCACCCGCTGGCCTCCTCGGGGGTGCGGCTGATGACCCAGCTGGCCCGGCAGTTCGAGGAGCAGCCCGAGGTCCGCTACGGGCTGACCACCATGTGCGTCGGCTTCGGCATGGGCGCCACCGTCGTCTGGGAGAACCCGCACTTCGAGGGGGACAAGTGAGCACCACCGCCGAACTGTTGAAGGGCGCGGCCGAGCTGTTCCCGGACGAGGTCGTCACCGAGGCGCACGTACGCCATCTGGACCTGCCGTCCGGTGCCGGGCGGTTCGCCCTGATCACGCTGGACAACGGCTTCGACCACACCAAGCCGACCACCTTCGGCCCGGCCTCGCTGGCCCGCCTGGGCCTCGCGCTGGACCAGGTGGAGAAGGAGGCCGCCGCCGGGGACATCGTCGGCGTCGGCATCACCGGCAAGCCGTTCATCTTCGCCGTCGGCGCCGACCTCAAGGGCGTCGAGCAGGTCAAGGAGCACGCCGACGCGCTCGCCATCGCCAAGGGCGGCCACGATGTCTTCAAGCGGCTGTCGGAGCTGGCCGTGCCGACGTTCGCGTACTACAACGGCGCCGCCATGGGCGGTGGTGTCGAGGTCGGGCTGCACTGCGCCTACCGGACCGTCTCCCGGGCGGTGCCCGCCTTCTCCCTCCCCGAGGTCTTCCTGGGCCTGGTCCCGGGCTGGGGCGGCTGCGCGCTGCTGCCGAACCTGATCGGCGCCGAGAAGGCGATCTCCGTGATCGTGGAGAACAGCCTCAACCAGAACCGGCAGCTCAAGGGGCAGCAGGTCCATGACCTCGGCATCGCGGACGCGATCTTCGAGGGCGCCGACTTCCTGGAGCGGTCGCTGATCTGGACCGCCCAGGTGCTCAAGGGTGAGATCACGGTCGAGCGCCCCGCCGTCGACCGCGGCGAGGCCTGGGACCAGGCCGTCGCCAAGGGCCGTCTCCTCGCCGACAGCAAGGTGCACGGCGCCGCCCCGGCCGCCTACCGCGCCCTGGACATCATCGCCGCCGCCAAGGACGGCGACCTCCAGAAGGGGTACGACGCCGAGGACCGGGCGCTCGCCGATCTGATCATGGGCGGGGAACTGCGCGCCGGGATCTACGCGTTCAACCTGGTGCAGAAGCGCGGCAAGCGCCCGGCGGGCGCCCCCGACAAGAGCCTGGCCCGTCCGGTCACCAAGGTCGGGGTGGTCGGCGCCGGTCTGATGGCCTCCCAGCTGGCGCTGCTGTTCCTGCGCCGCCTTGAGGTGCCGGTCGTGCTGACCGACATCGACCAGGAGCGGGTCGACAAGGGCGTCGGCTATGTCCACGCCGAGCTCGACAAGCTGCTCGGCAAGGGCCGGATCAACCAGGACCAGGCCAATCGCCTCAAGGGCCTGGTCACCGGCGTGCTCGACAAGGCGGAGGGATTCTCCGACGCGGACTTCGTCATCGAGGCCGTGTTCGAGGAGATCGGCGTCAAGCAGCAGGTGTTCGCCGAGGTCGAGGCGGTCGTCCCGGCGCACGCGATCCTCGCCACCAACACCTCCTCGCTGTCGGTGTCGGAGATGGCCTCGCAGCTCAAGCACCCCGAGCGGGTCGTCGGCTTCCACTTCTTCAACCCCGTCGCGATCCTCCCGCTGCTGGAGATCGTGCGCGGTGAGCGGACCGACGACGCCTCCCTGGCCACCGCGTTCGCCGTCGCCAAGAAACTGCGCAAGACGGCGGTCCTGGTGAAGGACGCCCCGGCGTTCGTCGTCAACCGCGTCCTGACCCGGTTCATGGGCGAGATCCAGAACGTCATCGACGAGGGCACGCCGGTCGCCGTCGCCGAGAAGGCGGTCGAACCGCTGGGCCTGCCGATGTCCCCGCTGGTGCTGCTGGAGCTGGTCGGCCCCGCGATCGGGCTCCATGTCTCCGAGACCCTCCACCGGGCCTTCCCGGACCGCTTCACGGTCTCCCCCGGCCTCCAGGCGGTCGTGGCGGCCGGCAAGCGCGGCTTCTATGTCTACGACAGTGGGAAGCCGGAGCTGGATCCCGAGGTCGTGGCACTGCTGCGGCAGGGCGACTCCGTGCTGACGGAGGAGCAGGTGCGGGGGCGTGTGCTCGACGCTGTCGCGCAGGAGATCGGGCTGATGCTCGCCGAGGGTGTCGTCGCCGAGGCGCAGGACATCGACCTGTGTCTGATCACGGGGGCGGGGTGGCCGTTCCATCTCGGGGGGATCACGCCGTATCTGGACCGTGAGGGGGTTTCCGAGCGGGTGAACGGGAGGCGGTTCCTCGAACCCGGGGTGGCCAGCGTGCCGGTCTAGTTCTTTTGAACGCCGGTTTCCTCCAGGTGAGTTCTGGAGGAAACCGGCGTTCCACCGGCTTTCCCCAGTCGCGCACCTGTTCAGTTGTGACAAGCCTTTGGATTCTAGGGCGT